>CAYWRV010000143.1:0-5151 GCA_964460865.1 uncultured Smithella sp.
GGTCAGGCCCCATCCCTCGCCGATCTCCATACCGAATTTTTCCTTGAACTGCTTACAGGTATCCAGTGACAGGGGCGCCGAACCGCACACCCAGTGCTTCACCGAGCTGATGTCGTATTTGGCGTAATCCGGAAACATCAGCATATAAACGATCATCGTGGGGACAATGGGTACGGACTGGACTTTATATCTGTCGATATTGGCGAACAACTGCTCAAGGTTGAACTGGCGCATGATGACGACTTTACCTTTGAGGCGCAAAAACGATCCGTTCATCATCGCCACACCGAAAGAGTGACACAGGGGAAGAATCGCCATTGAAACGAGATCCTGCGGGAGCCTGGTGGTCTCCTGCTGCATGCGAGCCGAATAGGCAAGCCCCCCGTGCGTCAGCATGACCCCCTTGGGCGTGCCGGTTGTTCCCGAAGTATAGATCATCGTCGCGACATCGTCATCGTCGGTCTGAACCATTTCAAGATCATCACTGCTTTCCCGAATGAGCGTATGAAAATCATGAATCCCATCGTGGGGCTTGTCGGCCACCATGACGATATTTTTCACGGCACTACAGTTGGCTTGTGCGATCTTCACCTTGTCGAGATATTCAGGTGAGGTGATGACTGTATGCACGCCGCTGTCGCGGTAGATGAAATTTATTTCCTCCTGACCGACCAGATAATTGATCGGCAGGGAAATCGCGCCGATTCTCCAGATGGCCTGAAAAGCCTGAAGGACCTCCGGACAATTCGGCAGCTGCATGATAACCCGGTCGCCCCGTGACACGCCGAGTTTTTTTAGTGCATTGCCGAATTTCCGGGCGGCCCGGTCCATCTCCACATTGGTGATTTCCCGCTCTTCGAATATGTAGCTTACATGTTCACCGACTTCCAGATTCTTTAAAGCCAACTCTGCAATGTTCATAACAGACCTCCTTGTTTTCCGGCAACCTTGTGCGGCTCATTAACGAACACCGGCCGCCAGGCGCGTATACTTAATAAACATCCGCAATCTCAGGTCCGGCCTTTCTTTCCCGCCACGCCCGTTCAATTGTCGACCACCCGCTGCCTGAGCAGGTATTGCGGTATTTCAACTTTCTGCGACGCCGGGCCTGCACGCAGGAGATGACCCGGCAGTGGGAAACCGGCCATCTTTTCCGCCAGCCGGACGCAATCGAGCAGTTTTTCCAGGTCTATTCCGGTTTTTATACCCATCTGTTCAAACAAATGAACCAGGTCCTCGGTGGGCACATTCCAGTAACCTATGTCCTGCCGCACCGCGCCATAGGGCGTCGCGCTCATACCTCCCAGTGACGCGTCAAAAATCCTGATGCCCGCCTCATAGGCGGCGACACAATTTGCAATCGCCGTTCCCCTGGTATTGTGGAAATGCACGGCCAGTCTGGTTCCCAGTTGCAGATCAAGCAAACTTCCTATTGTGGATTTAACCGATTGGGGATCGGCCATGCCTGTGGAATCAACCAGCACAATCTCCGATACACCCATGTAGCTGAGCTTGAGCGCCAGCTGGGCGATTTCCTCTGTCGAGATTTCCCCTGTGTAGGGGCAGCCGAAAGCCGTCATCAGGTATATCCTGACGGTGCGTGAATTTTTCATCGCCGTGTCCAAAACGGTGGGAAGCATTTTATTTAAGCTCTCCCTGAGCGTTCTGCCCAGGTTGATTTTATTGAAGGTGTCACTGGCCGACAACAGCACCAGGATTTCATCAATCTGGGTGATCACCGCGCGGCGGCAGCCGATTTCATTGGGCACCAGCCCCACATAGGTGACATCAGGTTTTTTGGTAATCCCCGCAATGAGCATTTCGGCATCGTAGCTCTGCGGCAGAAGACTCGGATGCGCAAAAGACGCGCACTCGATTTTTTTAAGGCCGGTTTCCGACAATTTGTTAATATACCTTATTTTATCAGCCATTGACGATACCTGACATACCTCCGGCAGACCGTCACGCGGCGATATCTCCACAATGGTCACACTGTCTTTGTCTTTTTTGGCGGCTTTGGCCGCTTTTGTAAAGTTACCGTTTATGGTCATGGCCCTCTTTTTCCAGTTATTGGTTAATCAATGCATAAGTCATTCCAGCATCTGTCTGTCAGCGCTCCAGGCCATATTCCTTCAATTTCAGATAAAAGGTTCGCCTGCTGATCCCGAGCATCTTGATTGCCTCGGATTTATTGGTTGTAATGGAGAGAACATCGCTTATCATTTTTTGCTCCAGTTCACGCACCGCCTGGGCGAGGTTGTAAAAAGGCATCGCGACGGAAGGGGCGGATTGACCGCGGGCTGACTTTCCGTCCGTCGTGGAAAAAAGAAATTTCGGCAATGAATCCGGGGTGATCATTTGTGTCTGAGTCATGTTGACCGCATAATTGACAACCCCCTTGAGCTCGCGCACATTGCCCGGCCAATGATAATTATGCAGACTCCTCAAAGCTTCTGCGGAAAATTTATACTTCCTCATCCGGGCTGTATCGTCGATATGCAAAAAGTGATCAACTAAAAGAGGTATGTCCCCTGCCCGATCCCGCAGAGGGGGCAATGCGATGGTGAAGGGGTTGAGGCGGAAATAAAGATCTTCGCGAAACTTCTTCTCTTCAATCAGGCCGGCCAGGTCCTGATTTGTGGCGGACACAATGCGCACATCGACTTTGATATTTTTCGTCCCGCCCACCCTTTTAAAAGTCCCCGACTCCAGCACCCGAAGCAGTTTGGACTGCACCGATAAAGACGAGTCGCCGATCTCGTCGAGCAGAATCGTCCCGCCGTGCGCTTCATCAAAGTAGCCTCCGCGGCCTTCGGTGCGCGCGCCCGTGAAGGCACCCCTTTCATAACCGAAAAGCTCACTCTCGATGAGCGTGTCGGGAATCGCCGCACAGTTCACATCGACCAGCGGTTTCTCCCGGCGGCTGCTGATCCGGTGAATGGCACGTGCCAGAATTTCCTTTCCCGTGCCGCTTTCACCGATGATGAGAACGGCGATATCGGTTTTGGCCGCCCTTCGGGCCGCCGCCAGCGCCTCGAGAAAAGCTCCATCCGCTCCGACAAGTGTGTCAAATGCATCGTCGGGCTTTTGGGCCGGCAAAGCATCTTCTGCCCCCGGCACAGGCCGGAGCTTGCCTCTCCCTGATTGCTTTTTACCCTCTTGTTGTGTAGACATGACCTTCGCTCACCCCGTATGTTTATAAAATATACATTTCAACGGCGCCAATGTATACAAATAATACATTTGTGTCAATCCCTTAATCACAATAAACGGCCTTCAGTTCGGAGCAAACCGACCACAGCCCCCGTCCGGCGTCCTCTCCCGGGTCTCACCGTCGGGCCGGACGGATCTGGTATATTCCTTGCTGGATTTATTTTTATAAGGTATGCAGACAGCTTCTGCGGCAGGAAGCCGCTTAAGACCTCATACCCAAGGAGAGCTATACGCTAATGAAAGAAACAAAGACATTTCCCGCCACTCCGGTCATGATTCAGGACAACACCCTGCGTGACGGACATCAGTCTATTTATGCAACCCGCATGAAAACGGAGGACATGATCCCGATAGCGGAAGAAATGGATCAGTGCGGCTTCTGGGCCATGGAAGTCTGGGGCGGCGCAACTTTTGATACGATGCACCGGTTTCTGGGCGAAGACCCCTGGTCCAGGCCCAGAATCCTTAAAAAGTACGTAAAAAAAACCCCCTTCACCATGCTTTTGCGCGGACAGAACCTGGTCGGCTACCGGCATTACGCCGACGACGTCGTGCGCGCCTTTGTCGACAAGTCCTGCGAAATCGGTATCGACATTTTCCGCTGTTTTGACGCACTTAACGATTTCCGCAATATTGAAACCTGTGTGGAGAGGGTCAAAGCCAACGGGAAGCACGTGGAAGGCACGGTATGTTACTCACTTACCGGGAGCCGGCTCGGAGGCGAAATTTATACTCTGGATTTCTATGTGGCAAAGGCCAGAGAGCTCGAAAGCATGGGCGCGGACACCATCTGTATCAAGGATATGGCCGGGCTGCTTTCTCCCTACGACGCGTATGATCTTTTTACCGCTCTGAAAAAAGAGATAAAAGTCCCTCTGCACCTGCACACCCACTACACCAGCGGCATGGGCAGCATGACCTACCTAAAAGCCATCGAGGCGGGAGTGGATATCATCGATACCTGCCTGGCCCCTTATGCTCTGCGCTCCTCCATGCCGGCGATCGAGCCGATCGTGGCCGCCCTCGGGGGCTCCCCAAGGGACACGGGCATAGAACTGCATAAATTATTGGCGATAGGCAAACACCTGGAGCAGATCGCGCCCAAGTATGAACATCTGCTGGCCAACCAGAAGCTCTCCATAATCGACACCGGCGTGCTGGCACATCAGATACCGGGAGGCATGATCTCCAACCTGATAAGCCAGCTCAAGGAAATGAAGGCGCTCGACAGGCTGGGCGAAATTCATGAGGAGATCGTCCACACCAGAAAAGACATGGGCTACCCCCCGCTCGTCACGCCGTCATCACAGATCATCGGGTCGCAGGCCGTGCTAAATGTTCTTTTCGGACGTTATGTCCGTGTTTCCAATCAACTCAAAGATCTGGTTCTGGGGCTCTACGGCAAAACGCCTGTGCCGATTGACAAAGAGCTCAGCGCCAGAATTTTAAAAAACTACAAGCGTGGAACGGAGCCGATCTCCACAAGGCCTGCCGACCTGCTTCAGCCGGAAATCGAAGAAGCGAAAAAAACCATCGGGCATCTGGCACGAACGGAAGAGGATCTCCTGGGATGGATCCTATTCCCTCAAACGATGGAAAAATATCTCCAGGAAAAATACCGGGCGGAGCCGATACGTTCCGCGTCGTGAACCAAGGATAGAATAATTATGGCGGTAAAGACAAAATATCCCCGAGGCATCAGCCTGCTTCAGGATCCTGACCTGAACAAAGGGACCGCCTTTACCGAAGCGGAACGAAAAGCGCTCGGCCTCGAGGGACTTCTGCCGCCGCGTGTCTCGTCTCAACAGCAGCAGATTCAGCACATTTTGTACAACTTCCGCCGCAAGCCCAACAATCTGGAAAAATATCTTTATCTCATCGGCCTGCAGGATCGTAACGAGCAGTTATTCTACAAGACCCTTATGGAAAACCTCGAAG
>CAYWRV010000144.1:0-5146 GCA_964460865.1 uncultured Smithella sp.
ATTTTCCCGGGCGAAACCTTACATGCCCATTATATATTGCTCACGGGCACAAGTTTCCCTACAAAAATGCCGGTTTCCGGATGAACACTAGTTAACTTCGCGCGAATCGATTCTATCCGGCGTTTCCAGGGCATCTTTTTATCAGAAGGCACGGTTGCACGAATAAGCAGCGTCCCATCGGCAGACAATTTCTGATAAATGCGCTCTAATACTAATTTCAATTCGTCGTCTGAAATCAAATGCAGCATGTCCAGCATGATCACCGTATCAACCGGATCTTCAACGGACGGCAAATCGGGAGCGCGACCTGCTTCTATCTTTCCGCGACTACCGATGACCTGCGAGGCAATGCGCACTCTGTCCTCGCTTGGTTCCAGGCCGTATATTTTTGCCTGAGGATAAATTTCCAGAAGCCACACGGCAGGTATGCCATAACCGCATCCGATATCCATAATCCGGCGGGGATTTTGTATATACTGATGCAACTCTTTGAACATCGGATCAAACATGATTTTAAAGCGGGCAAAAAGACGCGGATAGGCTTCCAGATGGCGGAAACGCAAAGTAGCGCGACGCAGATGTTCACGAGAACCGATCTCCAATGGTCCTGACGGATAATCAATGGGCGCATATATTTTTTTCATCAGCGTGGGCAGGATTAAATACGCTCCGATGATAGAATAACCAATGCCCAGAAGAGAGGTCAAGCCAATACTCCGCAAAAGTGAGTGCTGGGCGAAAGCCAGCACACCAAAACCGATCAACGTCGTAAAAGAGGAGAGAAACATCGCCATCTTAATGGTATCCATTGCCGGATGAGACTCATCACGATAACGTTGATAAAAGCAAACGTAATAAATAGCATAATCAATTCCCATGCCCATAACGATAATCCATAACATGATACTTGGAATGTCCAATGGATGGCCGATGATCTTCATGGTTCCGAGCGTTGATACCAGTGCAAAGGCAACAGGCGCAAGGACGGCCAGGGATAACATCCAGTCCAGGTAATACAAAAATATGACCAGAATAACGCCGACCCCGATAATCAAAGCAATTTCCAGAAAGACATTTTTCAGGAAATCACCCAGTCTCTTATTAAAAAGGCCGACATCAAACACACTGGCCATACCGGTTGACGTGATCCGTGAGAAGAAATCTTCCGCATCATAATTTTTCCCGGTTTTAAGTAGGCTCAATTGTGTATATCCGTCAGCTCCTTTCGTCACACCAAACATCTCCAGGTATTTTTCCGGGATTTCACCTGCTTGTAGATTTTTATTATCAATCATCTGCCAGAACGGCTCAAAAGCTCCGGTCTCAAAGCCGTTTTCCAAAGATGATTCTTTGATATCCTGCTTGAGGCACGTCAGGCGTTCAGTGTTCCAGAAATTGCGCCATGCCTCCAGGTTGCGTCTTCCGGTTTCCTGTGAAGGAAACACAGAAGAAGGCAGAAATACAGAAGACAATTTCTCCGTTTGAATATCCTTTGATAATATTGTCATCAACTGATCGTTCTTCTGTTGCAATTGAACAATGCTGGGGGCTTGTAAAAAAACATAACACTTACCGGAAAGATCACCCCATGTTTTTTTGATACCGTTTTCGGCGGCAAGGGTCTCTTTACTCACTGAGTTCATCGTGTTGAGATCAATATTAAATACCGGCTTGGCGAAAAAGAGCAAGATCACGCCAAAAATTACCGCGCCTATGAGTTTCCATCGGGCCGGGGCAGCAATTTTCTTTAACGCATTGAGAAGCAAGGGATTAGCCGGACGGGTGGCCGCCGGCATAGACGGGAAAATCTTTGGAAAGACAAAATGAACAAATAATAATGCAAAGGTAACGCCGAGAGCGGAAAAGACGCCGATCTCGGCCAGAATTCGAAAATCACTGGTGAGGAGCAAAAGAAAAGCGCCAATCGTTGATAATACCGCTAAAAGCTCCGCAGACCATAATTCCCGTGCAACGTGTCTGCCGTATGTCTGTTGCGGCTGATCAAGAAAGAGCAGATAGGTAACACCCAGATCGACGGTAAAGGCCATAATGGCTCCGCCAAACCCAACAGCCAAAAGCGACATGGATTTAAAGAAAAATGAACAGACAAACAAGGCGGCAATGGCGCCTACTGTTGATGGCAGCAGCGCCATCAGACCAATAAGTGGTCGCGGAAACGCTAACAAAAGCAGAATGGCTATACCCACAATAGTCAGGACAATCGCCAGCCGCGTGTCTCGCTTTGCGGCGGTTTCATTATCGAGCGCGGCCCGGTAAGCACCTGCGGCATGAAGTAAATATTTTTCGCCTTTTGAGCCCCCTACGAAAGGTAATCCATTTTCTATATCATTAAGCAGCGATGATATTCTGGCGGCGGTTGCGGTATCCGTGCCCGATCCGGCAATTTTTGCGATGATCAGAGCATGCTTCCCATCTTCCGAAATAAGCTGGCCCTTGTAAAATTGAGTCCCGCCTGCTGGGAGCAAAGCTGACATTTCCCGGAAAATAATCCCGGAAAAGCCGAGTGGGTCCTTCGTCATCAGGGCACTACGGCCAATGCCTTCCAATTGCTCCAGACTTAGCCGGTTTTGAGCGAAAGCTTCCTTAACTCTGTTTGATTCCAGAAGCGGTTTGATATCTTTTTCCAGCCGCTCCGCACTAAAAAGGAGAGGCAGATTATCAGATACGTGCGCCATCAAATCCGGAAAATGCTGCGCCTCGTCAGTGATCCCAACCTTGGTAAAAAGCCCGCTTGCTTTAAGCTTGTCCGCAACGACAGATGCGGCTTCGGCCAGTTCATCTTGATTTGCCGACTCCCGGCTGATATCGATGATCAACCTGTCTTGAACCGGCAAGTGTTTAATAATCCTGATAGCATCGGATAATACCGGATCGCCTTTAGGCATCGATCCCAGAATATCCGTTTCAATTTTTAAATTATTGGATTCCCAGACAAACAGCATTGCTACAATCAAGGCAATAACGGCGGCAAGCAACCAATTTATCTTATATTTGCGTAATGGCATTCAATTCACGAATTTATTAATTATTTTCCCGTGGGGGGAATTATTCTCCTAAACCATATTTGCCTACAGGTGACAAGGCCAAAGAGATTAATAATAGGATGAGCTGCATGTGGAATAAGGGGTAACCCCAAAATGGAAAGTTGATGACATCATAGGGATAACCAGGATCTGTTTAGTATACTTTATTCCGTTTGACATCTCATTGCTTGCGGTTATGAATATGTAACAACTGTTTAAAAGCCTATGTGATTCTTTATATCATCGATACTGCGGGTAAGCTGGCGTATTTTTCCTGGCTCGCCAAATCTGATCTGGACATGGTAGCATACGGCCAAAAAAACGGCCTCAAAGGGCTGCAACACGCCTTTAAAGATAATTTTGTGAAACTCACCGCCGACCTTGATATGAACGGTTCCAAGTTTGAGTTTATTGCCATACCGGATACCGCCGCAACTTTTGATGGCGGCGGTCATGTGCTCACCAATTTGCGCATTAGCGACAAAACAACGCCGCCCTACCATTGTGCGGTGTGCGTGATCCGGAAAGTATTTTGACCCTGCCAGTGACGTCGCTAACATATGATGACGTTGAGAAGCACTCATTTATAGGTGAAGGACGACAAGGTGGCGTGCAAAGCTGTCAGACAAATCTGCTGTCAATCATGATATCCGGGCCGAGTCTTTTTATTTTCTGGAAGGATATTTGTTTTGCATATTTAAGGTCGCTGATCTGGAGATCTCCGATGGCTTCAATTCCTTTTCCGATAATTTTTGGAGCAATTATCGCCACCAGGCGATCGGCCAAATCGTTTTTCAATACTGAGGTGATAATTTGAGCGCCACCTTCCACCAGAACGGAAGATATTCCCCTGGCAGAAAGAATTTTTAATAATTTTTTTAAATCAACTTTGCCCTGATTATCAGCATCAACTGTGATTATTTCTATGCCGGAAGCAGCAATACGACTAAATTGCGGATCGTCTGCCGTTTTAATTGTGGCAATTAAAGTTTTGGCAGAGGATTGGTTTTGCAGAATTTTTGCCGGCGATGGAATTCTCAGGCCGGAATCCACCACAACACGTAAGGGATTTCGGCCACGGACATGGCGTACTGTCAGCTCAGGATTATCTTGAATGACTGTTTGCGCCCCGACTAAAATAGCGTCATGCTCTGCTCTCAGTTGATGAGCGAATTTTCGTGCCGCCTCCGAGCTGATCCATTGGGACTGGCCGTTTGCCGTGGCGATGCGGCCATCGAAGGTCTGGGCGTATTTAACCGTGACGAAAGGCAGGCCGGTTTCCATATAATGAAAGAAAATTTCATTGAGAGAGCGGCATTCCTTTTCTAACACACCTGTTTTTACTTCGATGCCCTGACTCTGCAAATAATTCATCCCCCCGCAGGACCATGCCGGGACGGCGTCTGCTCACGTTTGAATACATCCTGATTGACGGCGTGAACTCCTCGCGGGCGGACGCGGAAAAGCTGGCCCGTCTGCTGAAAGATCAGCGCTGCAAACTGAACCTGATTGTCTTTAACGAATACCCCGGATCCCCGTTCAAATCGCCTTCTCCAAAAGACGTGTCCGCGTTTCAGCAGATTCTGCTGGACCGGCACTACACCGCCATGCTGCGCAAGAGCAAGGGCGGCGACATCCTGGCCGCCTGCGGACAACTGAGAGGAGCTGTCACAACTGGTTAGCCTTGGAAATTTTTCAAGTATTCCAAATCATTCCTTGACATTAGAACGTTCGTTCTACTATGTCTTTATGCTTCCGGACGTATTGATCCGTCCAAAGCGAGGAAGACATGTCATTGCCCGCAGCCGAATACCGGCCACGCCACCCACAGGACTCGGACTATTACCACTGTGTAGAGGACTATTTTGAAAAATTGATAGGGGAATACGATGAGCATTTCTCAAGGGATTACGGTTTCTGGCGGCCCTATGTTGAACAGGTGATATACCGTTACCTCGACTGCGGCGATCTGAGCCACGGTTTTGCCCGTGTCAGATGCAAGGGCTGCGGCCATGAATATTTGCTGGCATTCTCTTGTAAACGCCGTCATTTCTGCCCATCCTGCCACCAGAAGCGCGTGGTGGAATTCGGCGAGTGGCTCT
>CAYWRV010000145.1:0-5144 GCA_964460865.1 uncultured Smithella sp.
CCAGTACCTGGTGGAAACTCATCTCAGAGAAGCGGTGATAAGTAAAGGAGCAAAAGGCGGCACGGCGATTGTCGTGGACCCGAAGACGGGGGAGATTTTGGCAATGGCCAACGAGAAGGGCTTCAATCCCAACAACATCAAAGGGCTGAAACCCGACGACTGGAGGAACCGCGCCATCACCGATTCCTTCGATCCGGGATCGACTTTCAAACCTTTTTTGCTGGCCGCTGCGCTGCAAGAAGGGGTTGTGCGCGAGACCGATTCATTTTTTTGTGAAAACGGATATTATAAAATATCGAACCGCGTGATCCGCGAGGCGAACCGCAAGCGCCACGGCTATCTGTCGGTGCGTGAAATTTTGAAATACTCAAGTAATATCGGAACCGCAAAAATCGCCGGGAAGCTCGGCCGGGACAAGTACCATGCCTATATTAAAAAATTCGGCTTCGGCGCGAAAACGGGCATTGATTTAAACGGTGAGGCGGCCGGGCTACTGCGTCCCGCCCGGGACTGGTCTCCGGTGGATACGGCGGCGATATCCTTCGGCCAGGGCATTTCGGTGACGGCTGTGCAGCTTGTTATGGCCATGGCGGCAATTGCCAACGACGGGTTGCTGATGAAGCCCTTTGTTGTCAGGGCGATAACCGATAAAAACAACAACCCCGTCAGGGTCCATTCACCTGAGGCGGTGTGTCAGGTGATATCTCCCGCGACGGCCAGGCGCCTCACCGCCATGCTTACGCAGGTGGTCGGCGCCGAGGACGGTACAGGCAAAAACGCCCATATCGTCGATGTGGATGTGGCGGGAAAAACCGGCACGGCACAGAAGTTTGATTTCGCCCGCGGTGTTTATTCGTCGGAAAACGTGCGGACGTCTTTTATCGGTTTTTTCCCTGCCGACAATCCCCAGGTGGTGATTCTCGTGATCCTCGATGAGCCGCAGCATGACAAGTGGGGCGGAGTGGCGGCCGCGCCTGTTTTCAGGGACATCAGCGAGCAGATTCTCAACCGCTTCAAAACAGGCATCAGGCAGACTCCGGCCACGCCGCCCGTGGAAGCCGGACGCCTGCGCATGGCCTCAGCCGACAAAAGGCTGACGGCAGAGGCGCCTTTTGATGAAGAGGACGACGAATCACTGATGCCGGATTTTTGCGGCCTGACTATAAGAGAAGCTTTGAAGATGGCGAAGGCGAAATCAATCGAGACGGATATTTCCGGCAGCGGCTGGGCGGTCAGGCAGTATCCGGCACCCGGAACTGTAATCGGTAAACAGCGTGTCTGTAAAATTACTTTCGAAATGAAAAATTGAGGCATGATGGATCTCGGTGAGCTGTTTTACGGAATCGAAACGTTAAATGAAGCGCCGGTGAGCACAGGCGAGGTTTCGTCTGTCTGTTATGCCGCCCATCAATGCTTGCCCGGGTCGCTTTTTGTGGCCATCGCCGGAACGGCACACGATGGACATGATTATATCTCACAGGCAATCGAGCGGGGCGCCCGCTATATTGTTCATCAGAAAGATATCGCCGTACCGGAAGGTATCGTCGCGCTACACGTGGCCGACAGCCGCCGCGCCCTGGGCATGATCGCGAAGAATTTTTACAGGACCCCGTCTGAGGGGCTCACGCTTATCGGAGTGACGGGAACCAGCGGAAAAACGACCATCTGTTATCTTCTGGAGTCGATACTGAAGGCGGCAGGTTTTCGACCCGGCGTCATCGGGACGGTGAATTATCGCTACGATGATGTCGTATTGCCGGCGCCGAATACCACGCCGGAGTCACTGGAGATGCAGAAAATATTACGCGAAATGGCCGACGCGGGCGTGACCCATGTTGTTTGTGAAGTTTCGTCGCACGCGCTGGATTTGAAAAGAGTTGACGATTGTGATTTCGATGTGGGTATCTTTACCAACTTGAGTCCGGAACATCTGGACTATCATAAAGACCTTGAAGATTATTTCCGGGCTAAAAAAAGATTTTTCACCGATATCCTGCCTGCGAGTAAGAAGACCGGAGTGCGCAAAACCGTTGTCAATATGGATGACCCCTGGGGCCGTAGACTGCTCAAAGAAGTAAAGATGAAGGCTCTGACCTACGGTCTTGAAGGTGATGCGCAAATTACGGCAAGAAGCGACGAGATTTCACTCGACGGTATCAGCGCCAATATCTTTCTTGACGGCGACTCGATTTGTGTCTCCTCGAAACTTATCGGCCGGTTCAATCTCTCCAACATGCTGGCCGCAGCCGCGGCCGCTTCGCTGGCCTGCGTTTCCCCGGCGCAAATCGCCTCGGGTATTTCTTCTCTGTCGCGTGTTCCGGGACGTATGGAGAGGGTGGATTCGCCATCGGGCATCCATGTGTTTGTCGATTACGCGCACAAGCCGGACGCGCTCCGTCAGGCTCTCCAAAGCCTGGTGCTGCTGAAGCAAAAAAGAATCATCACCGTTTTCGGATGCGGCGGCAACCGTGACCGTGCCAAGAGGCCGCTAATGGGGCAGGTGGCCACCGGGCTTGGTGACCTCACCATTGTTACTTCGGACAACCCGCGCCGGGAAGACCCGGAGGTGATCATCGCCGAAATTGAAGCCGGCATAGACCGGGGCACAATTATGAAGATCGGGCCGGAGAGCGCGCCGGCGCCTCAGGGTGTAAACTCCTATATGGTCATCGCGGATCGCAAGGCGGCGATTGAGCGGGCCATAGCCACGGCCGGTGCCGGAGACATCGTACTCATTGCGGGCAAGGGTCACGAAGATTACCAGATTTTGAAAACAGGGAAAATACCATTCGACGACCGGGTGGTCGCTGCTGCCGCCCTGCAGGCGAGATTTCCCACGGCTCAGGCAGGCGAGCCTGTCTTTCTGGTTAGCGAGGCGGTCGATGTGACCGGCGGGAAGCTTGCGGCAGGAAGATCCGGTGACATGTTCAAAGGTATCTCCACCGATACCAGAGCGTTGAGGCCGGGGAATCTTTTTGTTGCGCTTCAAGGAGAAAACTTCGACGGACATGACTTTGCCGCAGGCGCGCTGGAAAAAGGGGCGGCAGGCATCATGATTAGTAAGCCGCTGGGCGACGAAAAGAAGATTCCCCAAAGAGCTTTTGTCCTCCAGGTGCAAGATACCCTGAAGGCGCTGGGAGATCTGGCAGGAGCATACCGGCGGCGCTTTGCCATTCCGGTTGTCGGTCTGACCGGCTCTTCGGGCAAGACGACCACCAAAGAGATGCTCGCCTGTATTTTAGCCCAGGAAAAAAAGGTGCTCTATACCGAAGGGAATTTCAACAACCAGATCGGTTTGTCAATGACGATATTCCGCTTGAGGCCCGAACATGAAATTGCCGTGCTTGAGATGGGCACAAACATGCCCGGAGAGATAAAAAGGCTGACACAAATTGCCGCCCCGGACATTGCCCTCATTACTAATATCGGACCGGCTCATCTGGCCGGCTTTAAAACACTCGAGGCGGTACGTGCGGAAAAAGGTGATTTGTTTTTGCACATGAAGCCCTCCGGCGTGGCGGTGGTCAATCTCGACGACAAGGAGGTGTCGGATCTGGCACAGCGCCGGGGCGGTCGCCACATTACCTTCAGCATGCACGCGGGCGCAGAGGCGAGCGCCGACGAGATACGCAAAAACGGCGCCCGCGGGATGTCTTTCAATCTGCTGATGGGCGGTAAGAGCTGGAAGGTGGATTTGAAAGCCGCCGGCACTCACAATGTCTATAACGCGATGGCGGCCGCGGCGACGGCCATCGCGTGCCAAGTGAGCTTTGAATCCATCGTCCGCGGCCTGGGCCTGTTTGCCGGGGTCGGCGGACGCATGGAAATCATCCGTCTGCAAAACGGCGGGTATTTGATTGATGATTCCTATAACGCCAACCCCGCGTCCATGCGCGAGGCTCTTTTAACCCTCAAAGACCTTAAGGGAACGCGTGACGCATTTGTTTTTCTGGGCGACATGCTCGAGTTGGGCGATGACGCCCGTGATATGCACCGCCGGGTGGGCATGATGCTGGCGACCATCGGTGTCAGGGCGGCTTTCCTCCGGGGAGAATTTGCCGGCGATGTCGCCGCCGGAGCGAAAGATGGTGGTCTTGACGAAGGAAAAATAATGGAGCTTGACCGGATCGAAGACGCCATCGCCTATTTGAAAAAGCATTTCCGCAAAGGTGACTGGATTTTAGTCAAAGGCTCCCGCGGGATGAAAATGGAAAAGGCCGCCGCGGCCGTCTGTGAGAACTTCGGCGTTGCAGGCGCTGAACCGGGGAAGGAAAACGTCCTATGATTTACGAGTTTTTATATCCCCTGCATACGATCTTTTCATCCTTTAACGTGTTTCGCTACATCACGTTTAGGACGATTTTCGCCTCAGTGACGGCCCTGCTCATCTGTCTGTTTATGGGACGGTGGTTGATTGAGCGGCTGCAGAAAATGCAGATCGACCAGCAGATCAGAGAAGACGGGCCGAAAACACATCTGGCCAAGAAGGGAACGCCGACGATGGGCGGCATTCTCATCATCTTTGCCGTGGTGATTTCCACCATACTGTGGGCTAATCTGGGTGTGGGCTATGTCTGGCTGGCGCTTCTGGTAACCATCGGATTCGGCCTCGTCGGTTTTCTGGATGATTACCGTAAGCTGGCCGGCGGTAATTCACGGGGGATTTCGGGAAAGAAAAGACTGGCCGCCGAAATCATCATCGCCCTGTTTGTCGGAGCGGTTTTATACTTCAAGCCGAACTTCAGCACACAGATCACCATACCGTTTTTCAAAACGGTTCTGCCCGACATCGGCTGGGGCTATATTCTTCTTTGCGCATTCATCATTGTGGGCGCCGCCAATGCGGTGAACCTGACCGACGGGCTCGACGGTCTGGCCACAGGACCGGCGGGCATCTGCTTTGTCACATACGTTTTGTTTGCCTACTTTGCCGGTAACATTAAAATCGCCGGTTATCTGCAGATACCGTATGTGCCGGGAGCGGGTGAACTGTCCGTGTTCTGCGGCGCTTTCATGGGGGCGGCGCTGGGATTTTTGTGGTTCAACTCCCACCCGGCGGAAATTTTCATGGGTGATGTCGGCTCGCTGGCGATGGGCGGGGCGTTGGGTACGGTCGCGGTGATTACCAAACAGGAAATTTTGCT
>CAYWRV010000146.1:0-5071 GCA_964460865.1 uncultured Smithella sp.
ACAAGTGCAGGCCCCGGGTTCAAAGTGTTGGCTCAAAAACAAATGACAATCACGCACATCGCAGGGGTTATTATTTCTATCAACTGACGTTTTCAATCAGTTGGATCAATTGCTCGGATCTTCTCTCCAGATGGTAACACAATTCTTCATTAACGCCTTTTAACTTTAAAAACTCTTCCGAAATGTTCAAAGCTGCCAGGATTGCTACATCCAAAGTCCGGAGGCCGCTGTGGGATTTCATTATTTCCTCCATCTTATCATTGAGATACCGGACTATATTATCGACCTGTTGATCTTCCGCATCGCTCAAAACCGCGAGTTCTTGCCCCAAAATTTTAATTTCGTAACGCTTTTTCAAAACTCACGACCTGGAAGCTTATTTTTCCACCTCTATATCTGCAAGTAAATCAAGCAGTGAATCCACCCTCGCGCGTACGCTGTTCCTTTCCTCATCCAATATTTTGAGTTTATTGGTACAATCCTCTATTTCCGCTTCTTTGTTTTTTAAAGTCTCCTCCAATACTGAAATCTGTTTTTTTAAAAAAACCTGTTCACTGACAATTTGTTTTATTTTTTGTTCGAGTTCTGCAAATTTACTGATTTCCACTTTTCCCGTCCTTTTTTTAAAGAATTTGCAGCCTGTAAATCCTTTTTAGTTTAATTTATTTATGCCAATTCGCCACTTCAAAGTCAAGGCATTATTTGCCGCGCTCATGGTACGGAAAGACTACCAAAAAAGCGCTCGAGCCCGGCGAGCCACTCCTCGGGAGAGGCCATATTGGTCGCAACTTGCCTGAATTTCCCCGAGCCCGGCAGACCTTTTGTGTACCATAACAAGTGTTTACGAAACATCCTTTGCGCTGCACGCATACCGAATGTTTCCACCTCCATATCAAAGTGCCTTTTTACAACTTCAAAACGATCCTGCAGTTGGGGTGCGGGATTGTCCATAACGCCCGCCAAAAGCAGGCGGATGTCCCGAAATAACCATGGATTACCCAGGGCACCGCGACCGACCATTATCGCATCGCAGCCGGTATCAGAAAACATTCGCACCGCGTCTGAAGGATTGCGGATATCGCCGTTTCCGATGACCGGGATCGTAACAGCCTGTTTTACCCGACTTATGATGCCCCAGTCGGCATGGCCGGAAAATCCCTGTTGGGCCGTGCGGCCGTGAACGGTTATTGCTGCAGCACCGGCAGCTTGGGCAATTCCGGCAATTTCCACGGCGTTTATACTTTGCGGACTCCAACCGGAGCGGATTTTGACCGTAACCGGCACAGTTACAACCCTTACCACCGCCTCGATAATTGCACCCGCCAGTGCCGGATTTTTAAGCAATGCAGCACCCGAGTCCGATCGGACGACTTTCCGGACAGGGCAACCCATGTTGATATCTATAAAATCAGGTTTGTGCTCCGAAACAAGCACTGCCGCCCGTGCCATTATTTGAGGATCTGAACCGAATATCTGCACCCCCAGGGGACGATCTGCAGGGATTGTCTTTAAATAACCGACAGTTGTCTCCGAGCCGCGTACCAGACCGTTGGCGCTGACCATTTCGGTCAGGCATAGGTCACAGCCAAATTCGCGGGCAATCATCCTGAAGGGCAAATTCGTGACACCGGCCAGCGGTGCCAGCACGATTTTTCCTTTAAACAGTCCGGTCGGGCCTGACACTGCTTAAACCTGAGGTCTTTGCGGCCGGCGAAGGTAGCTTGCCGCCCTGGCCAACTCTTCGGGAGTGTTGATGCCCATCACTTCGATATAATCTTCCGCCAGAAATGCGCAAACCTTCAGCCCGTCCCGATGTGCAATTTCCACGATATCGGTGAGATAATACTCCTGCTGCTGGTTATCGTTTGTGACCCGCGCCAGCGCGGAAAATAAAAGCCTGGTATCCACACAGTATATGCCGGTATTGATTTCCGTTATTTTTCTTTCATCTTCGCCGGCGTCGCGGTGCTCGACGATTTTTGTCACACTGCCGCGGATGTCCTTCACAACCCGGCCGTAACTGTGAGGCCCGGGCGGCTCCGCGGTCAGTACCGTCAGTGCGGCCTCATTTTCGATATGAGACGAAATGAGCTGACGGATGGTCTGCTGCTTTAAAAGGGGAACGTCACCGCAGAGAATGACTGTCAGGCCGCCGTAATCCCGTAGGGCGTCTTTTGCCTGCGCGACAGCATGCCCGGTACCCAACTGCGGGTTCTGCTCAACAAAAACCAGGTCCGGGTCGGGAAAAGCCGCTTTGACCCTGTCGTACTGGTGACCGGCAATGACAATTATTTTTTCCGCGCCCGCACTTTTTGCCGCCGCCAGTGAGTAGTGCAAAAGCGGTCTGCCTTCCAGAAGATGAAGCACTTTGGCCATCTCCGACTTCATGCGGGTGCCCTTCCCCGCCGCCAAAATAAGAGCACAAAATTCATTTCCCTTTGCCAATCATTTCCTCCTATTGTATCGACATCTGTGTGCCGGCCAGTTCATCCGGCAAAATAATCTGTACTTCACTTACACTTTTTTGGTCGGCACTTTCCACGACAAAGATTGCGCCTCCGAATTCGAACCTTTCCCGCCTGAGGGGAACCCGCCCCGCCGACTGGCTCAAAAAACCACCCAGCGTTTCATAAGGCCCCGGCGGCAATTTTACGGGCAAATGCTCGTTTAGCTCGTCAATTTTCATCCGGGCATTGACCAGATACCTGCCGGGTGCCGTCCTCCTCCAGAGTTTTTCCCCTTTGTTGTACTCCTCATCGATATTGCCGACAATTTTTTCTGCAATATCTTCCATCGTGATGATTCCGGAGGCGCTTCCGTACTCATCCACCACAACCGCCATGCGTTCATGCCTGGCACGCATCTCCATCAGAAGTGAGCCGGCTTTTTTCGTCTCCGGGACGTAAAAGACATCCGTGTGCATACAATCAGCCAAGGTGGCGGAGACTGTTTCCGACTCCGGTTTGTGACGTTTCTCGAGCAAGAGTCCCAGCAGGTCAAAGTAGTGCAGCATCCCGACGATATTGTAAACCGTATCTGCATAGACGGGAATCCGCATATACTTTTTTTGCGCGACGATGCGGGCCGCTTCATCGAGCGTCATACTCTGCGGCAGCGCCGTCAAATCAGTGATCGGCACCATGATTTTTCCAGCCGTAAGAGCTGAGAAATCAAAAACACGGCTCACCATTTCTTTTTTTCCGGCCAGGGATTCAACACCTTTTGTCTTTTCATCCAGTACGTATCTGAGCCCCTCCTTGGTGATATAGCCGGAGGCCTGCGTGCTGTAGCGCTCCGATGAGATGTTTACCGCACCCCGGGAAATCATCGCAATGAAACGCGCCAGCGGATAAAAAACATAATAGGAATAATGGATGAAATGGGAAACCATGACCGACATGAAATCAGCGTAATGCTGAAAGATACTGCGAACGATGATGATTACGAACAGCATGGGAAACAAAACCACAAAAGCGAACTGCTCGCCCCGCGAGGCGCCGAAATGACCGATCAAGAGCCCGGTGGTCAGAGTGGAGGCGACAATGATCGCCAGGTTCGTCCCGACCAGAGCCGTGGAAATGAATGACTCCGGCTGCTCCTTCAATTTGACAGCGCGCCGTGCTGCAGCCGAGCCTTTATCGGCACGCAGTCTCATTTTGTTGATATCGGATGAAAAAAGCGCCACCTCACCACCTGAATAAAGAGCCTCCAGGATGAAACAAAGGAGAATTATTGCGACAATCAGGTAAAAGCTCACTGTTCTCCCCCCTCATCTGCGTGCATCTGCTTTTCAATTCGTATATTGAGTATTCTGGTGCGTCTCACACCTTCCACGCGGAAAAGGTAATCACCAAAGCGGACCGACTCGCCCCGCTCCGGCATTTTCCCGAATAAGTGCAGCACAAGCCCGCCGATAGTGTCAAACTCATCCATCGGGAACGAAGCGCCCAGCAATTCATTGACTTCGTCAATCGGCAGTCGGCCGGGTACAATAATTCTGTTTGCATCAAGAACATCGCATTCCACGCAGACCTGCTCCTCCTCGCTGTAAGCCTCCTCAAACAGATACTCCAGTATATCTTCAATGGACACCAGTCCGGCCACACCACCGTATTCATCCACCACTATGGCAATCTGTGTTGATCTCTCGCGAAAATCATTGAGCAGGCTGTTGATGGTTTTGCTCTCAGGCACGAAATAGGGGCGAATGAGCAATTTCTCCACGGGAGGCGGCACGCCGGCGGCAAGCGTGTCATCAAGCAGGTCACGCGCCCGGAGAATGCCGATAATATTGTCACGCTCGTCATGGTAAATCGGCACACGTTCATAGCGTCCCCGGGCCACCTCGTTCACAATGTCGGCCGGTTTCATTTCGGATGGAAGACAAAACATATCGACACGAGGGATCATGATATCCTCCACCGGCCGGTCTCCTGATTCGAAAATTGCGTTGATCAGCTCTTTTTGCGCCTCGTCCACCGCCCCGTCACGGCTGCCGGCATCCACCAGGTGCCTGAACTCGTCTTCCGTGAGCATATCCTTCTTGCGGCCCTTGTGCCTGTCGAGCTTGCTTAATAACAATCCAGGGGCTTTTTCCAGCGCGGCCACAACAGGAAGTTCCAGACGTGAAATCAAAAGCAGCAGGGGCGAGACAAGCGCCGATACGGTCATGGGATAGGTCACCCCGTATGTTTTGGGAATAGCCTCGCCGACTATAAACAAAAGCCCCGATGTCACGACAATCGAGATCCACTGGCCGTCGGCACCGAACAAAGAAATAAAAAGTGAAGCTGCCAGAATGGAAATGCCTATATTGACCGCCTCGTTGCTGGTGACTATCGTGATGAGAAGCCGCCTGGGATTGTCCAGAAGTTTCGTCACAAAACCGAGAAAGGGATATTTGTCCGTCTTCATCCTGTGCAGATGCAGATCAGTCAATGACAGAAGAGCAGCCTCCGCCGCCGAAAAAAAACCGGAAAACAAAAAAAGAATTAAAAGGACGACAATGTCGGATCCCAAAGCCAGCAAACCAGCCTCTTGGTATTTAATTTTGAGATATTTATCAGATAAG
>CAYWRV010000147.1:0-4970 GCA_964460865.1 uncultured Smithella sp.
TGTCAAAAAGCAGATAAGTATCCCGTCGCAAAAATAATTGCGACACAGTCTCCGGTCATGGTCAGCATATTGTGGAGAATGGACGTCGCCTTTCTGCTTGAAGAGATGATGCCCAGTACGAGTTTTTTCAGCGGGGAGTCGTCGGGCATCTTTGCCGCCATCAACTCTGCATAACCGACCGTCGCTCCCAGTTCGTTATTGAGACCGTGGGCGATGCCGCCCGCAATTTGCCCCAGCGACTCCATCCTTTCCGCCCGTTGCAGGCGTCCGGCCAGTCCCTTGCGTTCCTCCGTCGCCTTTTTTATTTCCGTCATATCGACAAAAACGATCTGCAATCCCGTCGGCTTGCCGTCTTCCTTAAGGATGGTGGTGATAAGTTCCGCCCATTTCAGGTCTTTGTTTTTTACTGCCACCCGGACGTCGGAAAATCTTTTCATCTCCCGAGCGCCGGTTCCGGCCGCCAGTCTGTCCGCCAACAGCTTTTGTGTGTCTTTATCAAATATTTCGAAATGTAAAATATTCATCCCCAGTATATCAGCGGCAGGCCTGTCCAGAAACTCCACCAGGTATCTGTTGGCATAGTGTATTTCACCCGACATATCCGTGACGAGAATGCCGACGGGGAGGTTTTCGATGAAGCTTCGATGCCCGGCTTCAGTTTTCTGCAGGGTTTTTTCCATCTCTTTGCGCTGGGCCAGTTCGGTCTTGAGCATCCCGTTGATGCGCGTTATCTCCTGCGTGCGTTTTTCCACAAGTTTTTCCAGATGCCTCTGCTGGCTGTCGAGATTCGCCTCGGCCAAACGCTGGTCGGTGATGTCCTGGACGTTGATCACAAAACCTTTCACAACCCGGTCATGCAGCAAGTTGAGGCCCACGCCCCCCATGATCCTTTTGGAGCCGTCTTTGTGGCGCACGCCGAATGAATTGTGGATGTTAATTTCTCTGGTGAGAATCGCCTTGCCGAAATCCACCAGCGCCCGCGGCAGATCGGCACGGACGATGTAATCAAATCCGCTTTTGCCAATGAGCTCATCGGGACTGTAGCCCAGGCACTGTTCTACGGATGGGGTTACGTAAGTGATTACCCCCTTGGCGTTTACGACAAGAATAACCTCTGATAAATTCCGTGTGATTGATTGGAAAAATTCTTCTTTTCGCTGCAGCTCGGCAATTTGGCGCTCCAGATCCGCCTGATTGCCCGCGGCCTGTACCGGATCTTTCCCCCTGCTTTTCATCGCCTGCCCCTTTGATATGATTCTATGAAACACCGATGAAGGGGATTTATACAACATTTGCCGGTTCACGCCCAGTGAAAACTTGTCCGGCGTCCGCCGGGGCAGGCCCTACCTTTGTTCCTGATTCATGACCGGAGGCGAGATTTGCAAAATACAGGGGAAAACGAAGGGGCTGATGCGGGAGTTACCTTCATTCGCGGGGAGCATCGTCAAGACCGCCGCCCAGCGCCTTATACAGTGAAATGATATTGACGGCACGGGCCAGACGCAGCATGATCAGTGCCTGCCGGGCGCCGTAAAATGACCGCTGCGCATCCAAAACGGAAAGATAACTGTCCATGCCTTTGTCGTAGCGCAGCCGCGCCAGACGGTATGTTTGGCCCATCGCCTCCGTCAGCGCCTCCTGCGCCGCAATCTGAGCGTCAATTGTTCCCTTGAGAGCCAGATTATCGGCCACCTCCCGGAAAGCGGATTGGATGGCTTTTTCGTACTGGGCGATGGAAATTTCCCGCTCCACTTTCGTCACCCGGTAGGCATACCAGGTGCGGGCGTCAAAAACAGGCAGAACAATCTGCGGCGCGAAAGCCCAGACGCCCGAGCCGCTTTTAAACAGGCCGGAGAGCTCGGCGCTGGCCGTGCCTATTGAAGTGGTCAGGGTGATGCGCGGGAAAAAGGCGGCGCGCGCCGCGCCGATGTTGGCGTATGCCGCCTGGAGCCGGTGTTCGGCAGCCAGCACATCGGGCCTTTCCAGCAGGACTTCGGAAGAGATGCCGGGCGAAAAATCACACGGGGCGACTACGCTGTCCAGATCATCCGGCAAAAGCTCCTTTTTCACGGCGGAACCAACCAGCAGGTTGAGAGCGTTTTCATCAAGCGCGACCTGGCGCGTGTAGCGGGCGACTTCGGCGCGCGATGTCTCCATCTGGCTCTGAACCCGGCGCAGATCAATTTCCGTGGCCATGCCGACATCGTAGCGCCTGCGAATGAGGCGATATGATTCCTGCTGCGCCTCCAGTGTGGCCCGAACCAGTTTCAGCGCTTCTTTGTCCGCCGCAAGCGCCAGATAGGCCTGTGCGACACCGGAAACGAGCATGGTCTGAAAGCTGCGCCTGGCCTCGATTCCCGCCAGATACTCCTGAAGCGCCCTGTCCCTGAGGCTGCGGATCCGGCCGAAAAAATCGATCTCCCATGAACTCATGCCCAGATTGACGCTGAATTTCTCGGCAGTATAGGCGCTGCCGGTGGGGGACAGATCCGGCGGCACCCGTTCCCTGAACCAGGAGCCGGTGACGTTCAGGACCGGCAACAGTGTCGCCGTGCTGATTCCGTACATGGCTTTGGTCAGCTCCACGTTCAGTGCGGCTATCCTGAGATCACGGTTGTGCTGCAATGCTTCATCGATTATTTCACGCAGACGCTCATCACCGATGAAGTTCCGCCAGGGTATTTCAGCCGCCCGCGGAGTTTCGGCCTTTGTGACTTCGCCGTAGGCGGATCCGGCCGGCCATCGGGAATCCACAGGTGCGGCAGGCCTTTCATAGCGCGGTGCCATCGTACAGGCGGCCAGAAAAAACATGCAGATGAAAGGCAGGAATATCATTTTTTTCATGTCATTGAACCCTCGACAAATATGCGACACCGGCTGATTTTACCTTGGCCGCGGGCCGAATAATTTATTTTTCAGTCCGGTAAAGAAATTCGTCCGACCGGCGCCGAACGGCGACAGCTGCCTTTGCTGTCTTCCGAAAATCATTTCTATGATCACATAAAAAAGAGGCGCGAAAATAACCACAAGCACCGTGGCTGTGATCATGCCCCCCAGCACGCTGGTGCCGATGGCGTTCTGGGCGCCCGCACTCGCGCCGGTGGTCAGGGCCAGCGGCAGCACGCCGAAACCGAAAGCCAGCGATGTCATCAATATCGGTCTGAATCTCAGGCGCGCCCCCTCAATTGTGGCCTCGATTATCCCTGAGCCTTTTTCCAGCCCCTGCTTGGCAAACTGGACGATCAGGATGGCGTTTTTGGTCCCTAATCCCAGCGTGGTGAGCAGGCCTATCTGAAAATAGACGTCATTGGCCAGCCCTCTTATGCTAGACAGGATGATGCCGCCGATGACCCCCAGCGGGATGACCAGCAAAATAGAAATAGGGATCGTCCAGCTCTCGTACAGGGCGGCCAGACACAAAAAGATGACAAAAATGGAGAAGGCGTAGAGCAGCGGCGCCTGCGTGCTGGCCATTCTCTCCTGATAAGAAAGCCCGCTCCAGTCGAATCCGAAACCGGGCGGGAGCTTCCGCACCGCCTCTTCCATCGCCTGCATCGCCTCGCCCGAGCTCTTACCGGGCGCCGGTTCACCCCAGATGTTGATGGCGGGAAAACCGTTGAAACGGGTTTTACGAGGCGCCCCTGATACCCAGCGGCCGGACGCGAAGGAAGAGAAGGGAACCATCTTCCCCTGCGTGTTGCGGGCATAGAGTTTTTCCAGGTCCCGGGGAAGCATGCGGTACGGGGCATCCGCCTGCAGGAAAACTCTTTTCACGCGTCCGCCATGCGTGAAATCATTGACATAGGCGCTGCCGAAAGCGGCGGAGATGGTCCGGTGAATGGAAGTGATTGGAACGCCCAGCGCGCCTGCTTTTTCCCAGTCCACGTCAATGCGGTACTCCGGTACATCGGGCAGACTGTTGGGACGCACCTTGATGACACGGGGATCCTGCTCCACTATCCCCAGAAGCTGATTTTGTCCTTCCATCAGCGCCTGATGGCCTAGATTGCCCCGGTCCAGGAGCTGAAAATCAAAACCGGTGGACATGCCCAGTTCCGTCACGGGCGGGGGTTGAAAGACAAAAACGGTTGCGTTACGGATATGGGAAAACTCTTTCATTGCTCTTTGCACGATGGCCCTAGCTTTTAACTGTTTTTTGTCGCGCAGATGCCAGTCTTTGAGTCTGATGAACACCATGCCGTTGTTTTGCGACCGGCCGGAAAATCCCACGCCCGTCACGGTCATAATTGTTTCCACCGCTTCTTTTTCATTATCGTTGAAGTATCTCTGAATCTGTCCGACAATCTGACCGGTCTGCTCGAGTGTCGTCCCCGTGGGCATCATCACCTGCGCCAGCAGTATCCCCTGATCCTCATCGGGCAGGTAGGCGGTCGGCATGCGCATAAACAAAAACATCATCAGCGCCAGAACAACGCAAAAAGCGGCCAGATAGTGCTTTTTCCGGAAAAGAGAATGGCCGACCACTCCCACGTACCACTCGCGGAACCTGAAAAATGTTTTATTGAACCAGGCAAAAAACGGGCGCAGGAAAAAAATTGTATTTTCCGCATGATCCTGGCCCGGCCGGACCGGCTTGAGGAGCGAGGCGCAAAGCACGGGCGTCAGAATCAGGGCGACGGCCACCGACAGAAGCATGGCGGAAATTATGGTAATGGAGAACTGGCGGTAGATGACACCGGTGGAGCCGGGGAAAAAAGCCATCGGCCCGAAAACAGCGGAAAGCACCAGTCCGATGCCGATGAGTGCGCTGGTAATCTGCTCCATGGATTTGGCCGTAGCCTCTCTGGGGGAAAGATTTTCCTCGCGCATGATCCTTTCGACGTTTTCCACAACCACGATCGCGTCATCGACCAGAAGGCCGATGGCCAGAACCATCGCGAACATGGTGAGCATATTGACGGTGAAACCGAAAAACCACAAAGTGGCGAAGGTGCCCAGGATAACTACCG
>CAYWRV010000148.1:0-4930 GCA_964460865.1 uncultured Smithella sp.
TTGTGTTGATCGGCAGCGACAAGCAGGTGACCATACTTGCCGACAAGGTTGACGGCGACCCGATTCGCTACGCCGATGCAGTGGTCGTCGCACGGAGCGGCAAAATTTATTTCAGCGACGCCACCACTCGTTTTTCGCCTGCCCAATGGGGCGGTGTGTTTAATGCGAGCATTCTGGACATCCTGGAGCAGTCCTGCACCGGACGGATACTTGAGTATGACACGACGGACAAGGCGACACGTATCGTTGCCAAAGGGTTTTGCTTTGCCAACGGCGTGGCGTTGAGCCATGATGAAAAGTGGTTGTTTGTCGCCGAAACAGGCAGGTACCGTATCTGGAAGATCCCGGTAGATCGGTATGGTCTTAATGTAAAGGGTGATGCCGGGCCGGCCACGGTGGTTTTTGACAATCTTCCCGGCTATCCGGATAACCTGATGCGTGGCATGGATGGCAGAATCTGGGTCGGCCTGGTCAAGCCCCGCAATGCCGCGGGCGATAAAATGATGCCCAGCCCCTTTAAAAGAAAGTTGAGCCTGCGCCTGCCGCGCTCACTGTGGCCCGTGCCCAAGGCTTACAGCCATGTCTTCGCCTTTACAGAGGACGGCAAGGTGGTGGCAGATCTGCAGGATCCCGAAGGCGCCTATCCCGAGGCGACGGGTGTGACGGAAACCCCGGAGCGGCTCTACATCCAGAGTCTGCACGCCCCCGGCCTGGGCTGGCTCGCAAAATAAAGGAGCCGGAATTAACCGCTGATTTGTGGGGGGCGGAGTGAAGCAGTCGGATTTCCAGCTCGAGTAACATCTCTCATCGCGCACTAAAAAAGGGGCAGCCGTGAAACCTTAGTGGAAAACCCCGTGAAAAGAGTGATAGACTTTTCGCACACTAAAAAAGGGGCAACCGTTTCACGGTTGCCCCTTTTCGATTGTTTATCGGTAAGTTTTTATTTCTTCAACCCTTCGATGGTGGCCTGCAGATGCTTTTGCGCCACAAAGGGCGGCCTTACCGCACGCGGTGTTTCACCGAAAGCATCCTCGTTGTTGAGCTCGGCCAGGACCGACCTCAAGCCCGAGTCGAAGGAAAAATAACGTACATTCTTGTTGAAATTGATGTCCTTGCCGTACTTGGTCACCGCATCCGCCGATTTTGTCGTGATCATGATGCCGTTGGCCGGGTTACCGTCCTGGTCAAGAGTCTGCAGCAGCACACAGATATTGGTGACGCGCTGGTCCGTGGCATCTTTGGCATCCGGCACCAGATCAAGCGGTGTGACCACCGGCTTGCCGGCCGTCGAACCGAGCTGTAACTCGCCTACCGAGAAAGTGACTGTTTCACCGGCTCGATATTCAAAGACACCATCCGCCTTGGTGACGCCCTTGCATGTCGGAGTGGCATAGTTCAGTCCGCCGACGGCGCTGTCCATGAAAACGCCTTTCAAATTAGGCTCCTGCAGGCCGAGGCTGGTGAGCACGGAGCTGCAGCCGGCAAGCAGCGCAACGAGTGTGATTGCCGCAAAAGACAAAATAAAACGATTTGTCCAATATCGTGTCCTTTTCATAAATTTTCTCCTTTCTTCAATGCAAATTTAAATTCGTAAATATATTGTGTTCGCTAGTTGGTCAAGCGTACCATATTTGCCTTGCTTTTGGTGACCTTTTTTATGTCTTCCCATTCCTGGTCTGTTTTGACCCACCAGAAATACTGAATAGGCGGCGTCAACTGCCCTTTTTCCACGTTTTGTGTGGAGCCGTTGATCAGAAGCTGACCGCTTTCGCGAATACCAAATATCTCAGTGGGTATGTGATCACCGTTAATCGGCAGGGCTTTGTAGAAATCAGCCCGAATTTTGCGCACATCAGTGGTTGTGCCGGCTTTTTCAATTGCTTTGGCCAGTGCCGTCATCCCGCCGTAGTTGCGGAAACATTCCGAGGTGACCATGCGTTTATATGCTGCTTTGAATCTCTTCTCGAAAGGAACGGATGCGGGCACGGGCACGCTCATGGGAGTGGCCACACCGATGGTGTTTTCCATCAGTTTATAGCCCTTTAGGAGGTTGGCCATATAGTCGAGTTTGGCCTGGTCGATTATAATGAATCCGCCTTTAAAGCCCATGCTGCGCGCCTGTTCGACGACGAGCGCCGTGGTGGCGGAAGGGCCGCCGATGAGGATGCAGTCGGGGCTTGTCGCCAGTGCTGCGGTCAGCGGGGCGGAAAAGTCTGTTTCCGTATAGTAGTTGGCCGGCTTGTCGGCTGTAATTACACCACCGGCCTTTGTCCATACATCTTTAAAATAGACACGCCATTCTTCTCCGTAAGCTCCCAGGGTCACGACCATGGCAACTTTTTTGTATCCCTTTTTCATTGCGGTGGAAACAAATTGGTCTGCATAGACGGTGAAAGGTGGCGCCGTGATACCGATGAGGAGTTTGTTACCCATATCGTACATTTTAGGCGTGCTGGTATAGCCCATGACGAGAAACTCATTACCTTTTTCTTCGTTAATTTTGCCTATGGCGGCAATGGTGGAGAAAACACCGTTGAAAACGGCGATCGCACCGTTTCCGCGCAGGCGCCTGGCGTTTGTGACGGCATGAGTGGGGTCTGCCTTGTCGTCGAGTCTTTCCAGACGGAATTTATATTTTTGGCCCCCCACTGTAATACCGCCCGCATTGTTGATTTCGTTGATGGCCATGTCGATGCCGTTGACCATGTCCTGACCATACTCGGCGGCCGGCCCGCTTAACGGACCCGAAAAACCGATGACTATTTCCTGTGCCCGGGCGGTCAACGTCCAGGCCAGCGCGAAACAAACAATTGCGAAAACAGTAAAACTTTTCCAACGCTTCATTTTTCCTTCCTCCTTAGTTTTGTGGTTTACTTTTGAAACATCACACCGCGACAACAGATACACCGTTTTGCATTGCTGAGTTCATCAAATAAAACAGTTGGAGTGAAAATCCGCTAAATAACTCCCCCCTTCATTTATTATTTATGCCATAAGCTTGAAGACTGCCTGATGTTGAAACAGTGGGCGCGGGCAGTCACACAAAAACCGCCGGCTGCCCTTGACCCCGTTCTCCCGCATTTACGTACCCTGTTTGCCGGGCTTTTGCAAAGTCGCCAAAACGGTGTCTGAATGTCAGGGCACCATCATGGATTGTTCAGCCTGCGAACTGTTCTCCATCCCCGCCGGTCTGGGAATACAAAATGGTAAGCTTTGCGTGTTTATTGCTGTTCGTCCTGAATTTTTATTGCCATTCGTGGTGAGCCTGTCGAACCATGAACGGGAAACCACTAATGCCTGAAAGGAGCGCTTCAATTTATTTATTTATGCTCTTTTTTGTTTCTGGCATTTGCTGCGCGGTTAGTCTCCGACCCATTCCCAGATGGCGGCCGCGCCCTGGCCGTGCCCCACGCACATGCTTTCCACGGCGTATTTCACTCCGTAGTAAGGCATTTCCCTCATGATGGTTGTGGCGATCCTGGCCCCGGTGCAGCCCAGCGGGTGACCCAGCGAAATGCCGCTGCCTTGTGGATTGAGCATTTTATGATGGCGGATGCCCAGCTCTTTCGTGCAATAAACCGCCTGAGATGCAAAAGCCTCATTCACTTCCCACAGGCCGATATCCTCTTTTTTCATTTTAGCTTTTTTCAGCACTTTGGGAATTGCGACGGCCGGCCCGATACCCATTAATGCCGGATCGACCCCAACGACGGCAAATTCTACCAAACGCATCTTCGGTTGTAAACCCAACTTTTTACAAATTTTTTTACTCGCCACAATTAAACAGGCGGCCGCGTCGTTGGTTTGGCTGGAATTTCCTGCCGTTACCGTGGCTTTTTCATCTTTTAAAAATACCGGTTCGAGTTTGGCGAGGCTCTCCATTGTTGACTCGGGGCGGATGCCCTGATCGCGGTCCACGATCATCTTTTTGGTGGTTCCGTCATCGAGCGGCACGTCCGCTTCAATAGGGAGTATCTCATCTTTGAAAAGGCCTTTCACCGTCGCCTCATGAGCCTTGGCATGGCTTTCCACGGCCATTTCGTCCTGTTCTTCCCTGGTGATGCCGTATTTTCTGGCGACCATTTCCGCCGTATAGCCCATGGAAACCATCTGAGGGTCAGTGAACTCGGAAAGACGCGGGTTCGGCTCCGACATTGTTCCCATGGGGATGTGCGTCATATGCTGGGCGCCGCCGGCCAGAATGAGATCAGCCCAGCCCATATTAATCGAGGCGACCGCGAAGGCGATGGACTGAAGCCCCGAGGAGCAGAGGCGATCTACGGTGCAGCCCGGAACGCTGTGGGGAACTCCCGCCACGATGCCGGCGTAACGGCCGATGTTGGAGCCCATATCTTTCATCAGAGCAGTGCCGCCCCAGATGACATCGTCGATCATTTCTTTTTTGTCTTCCAGGCCGGCCCTCCGGATTGCCTCGTTCATTACCAGAGCGGACATATCGTCTGCACGCAGATTAGTGAACCACGACCTCTTCCCGGCCCTGGCAATACCGGTGCGCACACTTTCCACTATGTAGATATCTTTCATACAAACCTCCAATATTTTATTGCAGCTACTTCTTGTGTCAGATGCCCGATGCTTTCGCCACCTGACACAAGACTCCTTTCAGCTCACTACCAGCGCCTCTTCCGGACAGGTGAGCACCGAGTCCTCTTCGCTTTCAATCTGATCCGCCAGTAACAGGGCATTGGGCAGGATGTTGTTGGCATAGTATCTGGCCGATGCCACTTTGCCCGAATAGAAGACGAAGTCAGCGTCTCCGGGCTTGAGGCTTTCCAGATTTTTTGTGGCAATCAGCGCCTGGTCGATAAGACACATGGCGACATACACCTCTGCGAAAACAAACAGGGCTCTTTGCGCTTAAAGCGTGATGAGCTCTCGTGTCTCCGCCATGTTTTCATACCATTTGCCC
>CAYWRV010000149.1:0-4870 GCA_964460865.1 uncultured Smithella sp.
ATTTGGTGATAGCGGCAGTCAATGTTGTCTTGCCGTGGTCGACGTGTCCGACAGTACCTACATTTAAATGCGGCTTGGTCCTTTCAAATTTTTTCTTTGCCATTTCACCTTTCCTCCTTAACTTTGAATGGTTGGTTTCCTTGTCGTTAAAATAATTCCTTAAAATCTGTAATGAGCAAAAGCCTTGTTGGCCTCGGCCATTTTGTGAACCGCTTCACGTTTTTTGACCGCTCCTCCGCGGTTATTTGCGGCATCGATCAGTTCCGCCGCCAGTTTTTCACGCATCGTCTTTTCTGTTCTTTCCTGAGCGTTGGAAATTAGCCAGCGGATGGCCAGCGCCGTGCGCCGGGCAGGCATGACTTCCGTCGGCACCTGATAGGTCGAACCACCCACACGCCTGGATTTAACCTCGATAAGAGGCTTTACATTGTTCACCGCCTTTTCAAAAAACTCCAGCGGCTGCTCTTTAACCCTCTTTTCGATAATATCAAAAGCTCCGTATAAAATATTCTCCGCAACGCTCTTTTTGCCCTCTTTGAGCAGGGAGTTTACAAATTTTGCCACCAGTTTGCTGCTATATTTGGGATCAGGCAGAATTTCTCTTTTTTCGATCTCTCGTCTTCTCGGCATTTTTTACGTCCTTCGTTTAGCTTGGCTTTTTCGAACCGTACTTGGAGCGTCCCTGTTTACGGTCAGCCACTCCCACCGCATCCAACGCGCCTCTTACAATATGGTATCTCACTCCCGGTAAATCCTTTACCCTTCCGCCACGCACCAGCACCACCGAGTGTTCCTGTAAATTATGACCTACTCCCGGAATATAGGAGGATACTTCGTATCCGCTGGTCAGGCGGACACGGGCGACCTTCCGCAGGGCGGAGTTCGGCTTTTTGGGTGTCGTGGTGTAAACCCTCACACACACACCGCGGCGCTGTGGGGAGCCGGCCAGAGCCGGGGCGTCCGTTTTTCTTTTGATTTTGGCTCTTCCTTTGCGAACCAGTTGACTGATTGTCGGCATCTTTCCTCCCGAGTATTATGCTGTTATTTTGCAAACAGCAACAAATCGACGGTAACTAGCAATTCAAGCGGTTTCTGTCAAGCAAATTCTTGTATTTTTCAGGTCGTTTCTGTAATCTCTTCCAGTTCCTCGTTTTCAGTTTTGATACCCAGTTTACGGTACATTACCAACCCGGTCCCGGCCGGAATGAGGCGCCCCATAATGACGTTTTCCTTGAGGCCGCGCAGATAGTCGGTCTTGCCTGACAGGGAGGCTTCCGTCAGAACACGGGTGGTCTCCTGGAAAGAGGCGGCGGAGATAAAACTCTGCGTGGAAAGAGAAGCTTTGGTGATTCCTAAAAGCAGAGGCTCGCCAGTGGCAGGTTGTCCGCCCTGTTCAATGATACGTTCATTTTCTTCCTGGAAACGGTAACGTTCGACCTGCTCCTCAGAGATAAAAGACGTATCACCGGGGTCGGTTACCCGAACGCGGCGCAGCATCTGCCGGACAATTACCTCCATGTGCTTATCATTAATTTTTACACCCTGCAATCGATAAACTTCCTGAACTTCATCAACCAGATACCTGGCCAGTTCTTTCTCTCCTTTGATCGCCAAAAGATCGTGAGGATTATTGACTCCGTCCATCAGGGCATCACCCGGGGTGACCCGGTCGCCTTCCTGAACGCTGATATGTTTCCCTTTGGCAATCAGATATTCTTTTTCTTCCCCGATTTCCGGCGTGACAATTATTTTTCGTTTACCTTTGGCGTCTTTACCGAACGTAACGGTACCGTCAATTTCGCTGATGACGGCAAAATCCTTGGGTTTGCGTGCCTCGAACAGCTCGGCGACCCGCGGCAGACCGCCTGTAATATCTTTTGTCTTGGTCGTTTCGCGGGGTATTTTCGCCAGGATGTCGCCCGAGCGCACATCTTCGCCTTCCGAGACGACAATATTGACACCTACGGAAAGGAGATGGCGGGCCACGGCGTTGGTGCCGGGAATTTTCGCCGTTTTGCCCTTGCTGTCTTTGATGGAGACACGGGGCCTTAAATCACCACCCTTGAATTCCGTAATGACTTTACGGGACAAACCGGTAACCTCATCCACTTCTTCTTTCATCGTTTTTCCTTCGATGATGTCACCGTATTTGATAGTGCCGTCAACTTCGGCGAGAATCGGTATCGAGAAGGGATCCCACTCGGCAATTAATTGCCCGCGCTTTACCTGGCTTTGGTCGCTGACTTTCAAGTGTGCCCCATACGGCACTGTGTATTTCCCGCGGCTGCGGTTTTGTTCATCCAAAACATGAACCTCCCCGTGGCGATTCATCACGACCAGATCATTTTCCCTGGTTTTCACCGTGTTGAGGTTAACAAATTTCACCATGCCGTCGTGACGGGCCTCCAGTGTGGAGTGTTCATCGAATTTCGCCGTCCCGCCGATATGGAAAGTCCTCATGGTCAGCTGAGTGCCGGGTTCGCCGATGGATTGGGCGGCGACAATCCCGACGGCTTCGCCGATATTCACGAGATGGCCGTGAGCAAGGTCGCGGCCATAGCACATCGAGCACACTCCATGTTTGGCGCGGCAGGTCAATACGGAGCGGATATTCACCCGCTCGATGCCGGAGCGGTCGATCTTTTCGGCCAACGCCTCATCAATCTCCTCGTTGGCTTTTACAATCACTTCGTCAGTGAAGGGATCGCGTATATCTTCCAGTGCCACGCGCCCCAGTACACGCTCACCGGCAGTCTCGATCATTTCGCCGCCTTCCATGAGCGCCGACACGTACAGGCCGTCCATTGCCTCGCAGTCATGCTCCGTGATGATGCAATCCTGTGCCACGTCCACTAAACGGCGTGTAAGATAACCGGAATTGGCCGTTTTCAAGGCAGTGTCAGCCAGCCCCTTACGCGCACCGTGCGTGGAGATGAAATACTGCAGCACCGTAAGCCCCTCACGGAAGTTAGCCGTAATCGGTGTTTCAATGATCTCACCGGAGGGCTTGGCCATGAGCCCGCGCATGCCGGCCAGCTGCCTTAATTGCTGTCCTGAACCGCGGGCGCCGGAATCAGCCATCATGTAGATGGGATTGAAGCTCTCTACCCTGCGTTTTTTCCCGTCTGCGCCGGCCACTTCTTCTGTGCTGATCCCCGCGATCATTTCCGAGGCAATCCGCTCGGTCGCATGAGCCCAGATGTCGATGACTTTGTTATAGCGCTCTCCGTCGGTAATCAGACCATCCATGTACTGCTTTTGAATTTTCAGCACGTCTTTATCCGCCTGTCCGACGATATTCTTTTTATTTTCCGGAATAATCATATTATCCACGGCAAAGGACAGGCCTGAATAAGTTGCATATTTGAAGCCTAAATCTTTGAGCTTGTCCGCCAAAATAACCGTGGTTTTATCTCCGCAGAGGCGGTAGCAATGGTCAATAAGATTGGCCAGTTCTTTTTTATTCATCAATTTATTGATGACGTCGAAGTTGATTTCTTCCGGAATGATTTCATACAAAACAATCCGCCCGGCGGTCGTTTCCTTCAACTCACCGTCGATCCGGACTTTGATTCTTGCGTGAAGTTCGATCGCTCCCGCATCAATGGCGTAACGAACCTCTTCCGGACCTGAAAAGATCATGCCCTCCCCCTTGACATCCTTTTTCGCTCTGGTCAGATAGTAAATACCCAAAACGATATCCTGACTGGGGATTATGATCGGCTTGCCGTTGGCCGGCGACAGGATATTGTTGGTGGACATCATGAGGACCCTTGCTTCAGTTTGCGCCTCTACAGACAGAGGAACATGCACGGCCATCTGGTCGCCGTCAAAGTCGGCGTTAAAGGCGGTGCAGACCAGCGGATGGAGGCGGATCGCCTTTCCCTCAATCAATACCGGTTCAAATGCCTGCATGCCCAGCCGGTGCAGCGTCGGGGCACGGTTGAGAATGACCGGATATTCACGCACCACTTCATCCAGAGCATCCCATACTTCCGCTTTTTCCTGCTCCACTGTTTTTTTCGCGCTCTTGACCGTGGTCACAAAACCCTTTTCCAGCAGGCGGTTGTAGACAAACGGTTTGAAAAGCTCCAGCGCCATTTTCTTGGGCAGACCGCATTGATGGAGCCTCAAATCCGGCCCCACGGTAATAACGGAACGGCCGGAATAATCGACACGTTTACCCAGCAGGTTCTGGCGGAAACGCCCCTGCTTGCCTTTGAGCATGTCGGACAGGGATCTCAGCGGTCGCTTGTTGGTGCCGGTAATCGCGCGGCCGCGCCGGCCATTGTCAAACAAAACGTCCACCGCTTCCTGGAGCATGCGTTTTTCATTGCGGATGATGATCTCAGGCGCGTTTAGCTCCTGAAGCCTCTTTAAGCGGTTATTTCTGTTGATCACCCGGCGATAAAGATCGTTGAGGTCAGATGTGGCGAAACGCCCGCCATCGAGCGGCACCAGAGGGCGCAGGTCCGGGGGAATCACCGGCAGAACTGTCAGGATCATCCACTCCGGCTTGTTGCCGGACTTACGCAGCGCTTCGACTACTTTTAATCTTTTGATGATCTTTTTCTTCTTGGTTTCGGAAAGCGAGGTGGCCATCTCGGCACGCAATTCCTCATAGAGGCTCTCCAGATCGATTTCTTCAAGAAGCTGGCGAACCGCCTCCGCACCGATCCCGGCGACAAAGCCCGTTTCTCCATAGAGCTCCATCGCCTCGATATATTCCTCGTCGGTAAGGAGTTCTTTTTTCTTCAGCGGCGTTCCCTTAGGGTCGAGCACGATCCAGGACTCAAAATACAGGACCTTTTCCAATTCTTTGAGTGTCAGATCCATCACATTGCCGATGCGGCTGGGCAGGCTCTTTAAA
>CAYWRV010000150.1:0-1947 GCA_964460865.1 uncultured Smithella sp.
CGGCCATTGCTCACGAAGCGGGTATCAGACTTGATTTGAACCTGTTTAATAAAATCAGTGAAAAGACGCCCAATATCTGCAAGCTCAGCCCGGCCGGCCATCATCACATCGAAGACCTCGATGCGGCCGGAGGCATTCAGGCCGTCATGAAGGTGATAAGCAGGCTCGGCGTCATCAATGAAAAAGCCGCGACGGTCAGCGGTAAAACAGTCGGAGCCAATCTAAGACCGGCGCGTGTATTAAATGACGACGTCATTCGTCCACCCTCCAGGGCCTATTCACAGCGGGGGGGCATCGCCATACTTACCGGCAATCTTGCCCCGGACGGAGCGGTTGTCAAACAGTCCGCCGTGGCCGACGCCATGCAGGTAAACGAAGGCAGGGCGCGTGTGTTCGACAGTGAGGACATGGCCATCGAAGCCATTCTGGGCGGGAAAATAAAGCCCGGCGATATCGTGGTCATTCGCTACGAAGGGCCCAAAGGCGGCCCCGGCATGCGCGAAATGCTCTCGCCCACCTCGGCCATCGTCGGTATGGGACTGGACAAATCCGTGGCGCTTTTGACCGACGGGCGCTTCTCAGGCGGCACGCAGGGTGCGGCCATCGGCCACATCTCGCCGGAGGCGGCAGAAGGCGGCCCCATCGCGCTGGTCAAGGAAGGTGATGTCATCTCGATTGACATTCCGGCAAAAAAACTTGAGCTGAAAGTGAGTGATGCTGAACTTGCCCGTCGCAGAAAGGCACTCAAGCCCTGGACGCCTGCCATCACCACCGGTTATCTGGCGCGCTACGCAAAGATGGTTACCTCCGCCTCAACCGGCGCGATATTCAAGGATTGACCAGAGCCGATTTATCAAAACGACACCCGGCAATTTCCAGCTGAATCAATCAGCAGACTCCGGTACGGCAGACTTTTTTGCAGAGTCTGCCCGTCCGGGGACTCCGTGAGGGGCGGCAAATGAACCTGAAAAGACGCCCTTTCAGTAAACACACTTCCCATTTGACATCGCGGTATGTCGCGGTAATCGGGGGCCTGTCCGCCGGGTAGTCAGGATTTGATCATAATGCGGCGGGCCAGCCCCGGCGACAGGCTGTGAACGAGCTTGAGAATCTTTACCGAGCCGATGTTGACCTCGTCGGTGTTTTCTTCCATAGCCTTGACAATTTGGCGGGCGCATTCCGCGGGTGACATCTTTTTCTCTTTACGGGTGGCGGTTAGTTTTGTTTCAACCGAAGGGGGAAGCGCCTCCAATACATGGATTTTGGTGGCGGCCAGCTGGGCGCGCAGCGCCTGCGTGTAAACACGTAGCGCGGACTTGGTCGCGCAGTAGATGGGGCCGCCGGCGCGTGGTGCAATGGCGAGCCCCGACGTTACATTGACGATCATGGCCTCGGGGCGGCTGCGAAGCTTCGGCATCGTCTTTGCTATCAAATGAACCGGCGCGATGAAATTCAGGAAAATACACCTGTCATTATCGGCCAGATCCGGATCTTTTCCCCTGAAGTCATGGGAGGTGATAGTTCCGGCATTATTGATAAGGATGTCAAGCGGTCGGTCGCCCAGCGCGGACAGGACTGTATCAACTCCTGCCTCGCCAGAGAGATCAGCCTCAATCACCTCGAAGCCCTGCCCGGACATGGCGGCAACCCGTTCGGGGTTACGACCCACCAGAATGAGATTGGCCCCTTTTGCCTGTAGTTGCAGTGCCAGTTCCCTGCCGATCCCGTCGGTTGCGCCAGTCAGCAGTACGGTCTTGCCTGTCAGTTTCATTTGTTGTCCCTCCTACTGAATCAATCGATAAGCAGTTGCTTTGAAGCCTCTTTATAATGGGCACTTCATTTTATCAACGATGTCTTTCGGCAATGTGAAAGGTTTTTTGAGGGCTATGTGAGCTGCATTTGTCTGTACCGGCCGGCGGCGGGGGCGCTGCCCCCGCAAAATGATTT
>CAYWRV010000150.1:2047-4861 GCA_964460865.1 uncultured Smithella sp.
ACGCCTTTGGCTTTGGCCTCATCCAATGCGGCATTGCGCGCACTCACCCAGCGGTCCATGAGCGCGATGGCCGCGTTGTTCCATTTCTCGTCTTTTGCACTCCACTGGCCGATTTCTTTTAAGTAACGCACCGTACCCTCCGCCACAGGGAGGCAGGCGTGGTTGAGATAATTCCGGAAATATTTGAGTTCCATCCTTTTGTTCAAAGGATGAGTGTCTTTGTAATCGTCAAAGTGTTGATGAAGCCATCTGGCGATTTGATAGACCATTTCCTGGTCGGCATCGGCGCGTGACCAGTAGATGAAATTAGACGTCAGAGCCTCCACTCCGATGGATGAGGGAACACCCAGGTCTATTTTTGCCGGGATCACCGTGGGACTGGCCTTGAGCATGCGCTGCCAGGAGTCCTTGTCGGCAAGGGGCATGTCCAGCCAGCGAATTTTTGCCGGGTGCGCCTCCATTTCATTAAAAACGGAGCTGATGGTCGCGCCCCAGGCCGCATCCGCCTTACCCTCGGTGACGGAGCGGCAGTTTTCCGCATAGCTGGAAACCGGCACGAAGATCCAGTTTTTTTCCGCCTCTTCCTTTGTCCAGCCGATAAAGGCGGGCAGGACCTCCTTTACCGCCGTGACCATTGCCGGCTGGCCTATGGCGAGAGCCACGCGCACACCTTTTTGTTTTAAGTCATAAATTGTTTTGAATTTGGAATTGCCGCGCACCACGATGCTCCATGGTGTATCACTTTGGTGCCACACCGCGCGGAAATGATAGGCACGTTTGTCGGCATAACCGACCTCACCCTGGATTGCATAGGTTGAATCCGCCACGGTGACCGAATTGAGCTCGAATTCCTGACCGGCGGTGAAACGGACATAGCGGCGGACCTCGGAATCCACCGGGATGACCCGTAACTGCACACCCATGGCATTCTCGAATTTGGCCCCCCAGCCGTTGGTCGAGGCGAAACCGCCACTTTGCGTTCCCGGTGTCGCGATTTTAACCAGCCTGGGCCATTTGAAATCGCGTGCTGAAGCGAACAAACTCATTCCCAGAATTGTTAAGACGCAAAACGAGATTACCGTCGCTTTGATAAATATTTTTTTCATCATGAATAATTCCCCTTTTGTAGCTTTCGGTGAGACTTACGGCTGCCGGAAGTCCGCTGCCGCACATGACCCGGTAGCCGGTTTTTAACTTGCCCGCTCTTTAGTCGTTTATCACTACTCCGTAACTGGTTTTATACCGGTCGTTGAGGGGGAGCACATAATCTTCCAGAATTTGCTCTTCACGGGCAAAATCGATGTGCGGGTCTTTAATGATCGCCAGGAGATTTTCCTTTTGTCCCGCCTCGAAGTGACCTGCATATTCATTGAGCTGGCGCATCACATACGAATTGATGTCACGTACCAGGTAGCTGAATAGCTGATCGACTGCTGGCTCTTCGATACCTCTGATCCTGGCCTTTTCAAATACGAGCTGTCCGTAAACGATGGCGGCGAAAATCTCGGCGATGTTGAGCATGAAATCCATGTTTTTTGCCTGCCCACCGGACACAGGGCTCTTTTGGCTGAATACTTTGAAGGCCTGTGCCTGTTCCAGAAAGATCTTCACGTTGGCCAGAGTGCATCCCTGGAAGGCTCTGCGGTAATCGGCGAATTTAATGTTTCTCACCTTCCCGAATCCCTGAACGAACATGTTTTTGCTGTCGTCTTTGATCATGTTGCCATCGGGTACGTCTGCCAGATCAATGTTGTCGTTAAAGTAGTTGTTTACAAACTTGACGGCCTGTCCCATGTTGACGTGTGCAGTTCCTTCCAGGCGAACCGAGGAGCCGATCTGCCGGACGGCCGTCTCCGCGAAGGTTTCCGTTTCATAGGCGCGTGCCGCCATGACGTTATGTAAAAGCCCCACCGCCCGCTCACACTCATACGCTGCGCGTGCCTTCTGGACGGGGTTGAACAGAAGGTAGCGGCGGTCGGTGGCCGCGTCGGCCTGGCGGAAATAATCCCCCGCCCTGTATCCATAGAGCCGGGCCATCAGAATTCTAGACCAGGCCTCCAGAAGGGCACGGCGGATGTGCGGCATGTCCGTGACGCGTCTGCCGTAAAGGTAGCGGTTGTAGGAGTGATTGAGCGTGTCGTAGAGCATGTGCGTGGCCATGCCGACGTTTTTCATGCTGGTCTGTGTTTTGCCGATGTTGACCGAAGAAAGTCCCATGGCGAAGGCGGCATCGCCCGTCTCCAGTATGTCTGAGTCGGTGAGCGGGTATTCAATCATGGCAAATTCACCTAGTTGGCCGGTGAACATTCCCACCACCTCGATATCCCCGCAGTACTTGCAGTGGCGATTGCGGCTATCGACAACCCAGAAGACAAATTCTCCTGTTCGGGAGTTTTTCCCCATCACACTGATTTTAGGCGCACGGGAAGAGTTTCCGATGTAATATTTTTCTCCATTGGCAACATATCGGCCCTCACCCACGGGGGTGATGATGGATTCATTGCTGTACAGGTCAGCGCCGTGGGCGCGCTCCGACATGCCGAAGGCAAACACATGCCCCTCTTTGAGCTGTTGGGCCAATTCTCTTTTCTGCTGCTCGTTTTTACTGATCCAGATCGGAACGACACCCAGGATGGAAACCTGATAGGTGTACTGGTACAGGCCGTAAAATCCCAGAAGCTCACTTGCGGAAGTGATTCTGTAGTGGTCCCAGCGTGAAGAGGCATCTCCGTAACCGGCGGGTGTCAGCAGTGTGGCAAAAAGCCCCGATTCCCTGATGAACTGGTAATAATCAGTCGGCATGCGCCTTTGCTT
>CAYWRV010000151.1:0-4800 GCA_964460865.1 uncultured Smithella sp.
TATCAATGCCTGCCTGAACCATGTCCGGGATGACGGTTTGAATATCTTCCACCAGGTAGCCGCCCTTGATGAACTCCTCCGCGGAAAGACGGATTGAGACGGGATAATCCGCGCCTACCTGGCGGCGAACTTCGCAAATTACCTCCAGCGCGAAGCGGGCTCTTTCTTTAAGGGTTGCCCCTCCGTAGGCGTCGGTGCGCTGATTGGTGAGAGCGGACAGAAATTGTGTGATGAGGTAGCCATGCGCGCCGTGAATCTCCACCGCATCAAAGCCCGCCTCACGCGCCCGGCGTGCGGCCGCTCCGTAAGCGGCGATGACCTCTTGTATATCGTCAGGCGTCATCTCGCGCGGCTGACCTTTAAAAACAATGCTCGGGATCGCCGAAGGCGCCATTGCCCGTCCTTTGGCCAGTAGATAAAAGCTCTCGCGGCCGGTGTGATGGATTTGCATGGCAATCCGCGAACCGGCCTGGTGGGCGATGTCCACCATTTTTTTGAGCCCCGGGATGAACCTGTCATCATAGGCGCCCAGCTGGCTCGGGCCGACCACTCCATCCGGATGAACACCGGTTATCTCCGTGATGATAAGACCGGGACGTCCCTGGGCACGTCGCGCCAGGTAGGCCAGATTTTCATCACTGACCGTGCCGTCTTTGGCGCCGAGGTTTGTTCCCATCGGGGGCATGACGACTCTGTTGGATAACTCCATCGACCTGATTTTAAGAGGCGACAAAATGTTTTTCAGTGTACTCATGGGATCCTCCTGTTATGTTATGTAAGCTTGATTAAATGTCGATATTCATGTTCAATGAATTTACTGTTTAACGAGATTTTTTTTCCGCTGTGCAAATAAGGTGGCAGGGCAGGGTGGCGACAAAGATTTCTCCTTCAGCCTCCGGCTCTGTTTTCATCCGGCAGGTGCAATAAAAAAGCTTCCGCCGCTTCGGGGAGCCGCTGCGATATTCGGTTTTGTTACGCCGGCAGCCTGGCGATTGATAGAAGTTGTAACGTTATAGCGGTTGCGTTTACCATGCCCGAGCGCATACTTTTTTCATCTAACCGAATCGCATGGCGCTGTCAAGCCGTTTTGAAAAATTGTCTTTTGATTAAAGTGTGAAGAGGGTACATTCTTGGAATATCTCATGATTTGTGGAGCGCAAATAAGCCGTGAAAACATACGTCTGTATTAAATAATACGAAATCCGGCGGCCGGAAAATCCATGATGATAATTTGTTGCTTTGGTGAGTGACTAAAAGCTGTTTGCCTTTTTCGCATTGCCTCTCAAGAAGTGGTTTGACGGTCGTCATTTTTTTTGACTTTGATTTCATTGTTTGTTTATAAACTGCAATAAATTGAGTTTAACCGGAGGTGGGATGGACAAGGCGACAAAAGAGACAATCATTGCACAATTCGAAGACGAGCCTTTTGGGAAAAAGCTGGGTATCCGTCTCCTGGAAGTCAATGACGGCTATGCCAGGGTCGGGATGGAGTTTACATCCGACATGAAAAATATGTTCGGCATGGCGCACGGGGGCGCAATCTTTTCACTCATAGATGCGGCTTTTGAAGTCGCCTCCAACTCCCACGGCACCATGGCGGTGGCGCTCAGCATGAATATCAACTATCTGGCCGCGCCGGCCGAAGGAGTAAAACTCACCGCCGAAGCCAGGGAAATCAACAAAACCAGAAGAACCGCTGCTTATGACATACGTGCCATGGACGATCAGGGGAAGCTTCTGGCGACCTGTCAGTCGCTGGTTTACAGGCTGGACAAGCCTCTGCCTTTTTTGGAAAAAGATGAAGTAGGATAGCGGCCGGTTAATTCCCGAATCAAAAAAGCGGGAATCAAAAGTAGCCTTTTCCTGCCATACTTATGTATGTCATTTCACTTTGTGAAAAATATTTACGGCTGAACATCATCCTTATCGCTATCTGAGCTGGGGCAAAATTTCCGGGATTGTAAAAAGCGGAAAAAACCGGATAATGACAAACGGCAGGTTCCAGTGAGGAAATAAAAACAAAGAGCAGTCCGGCCTTTTATCAAATATTTTTCTCTGCCCGACGGAGGTAAAAATGCTTGACTTCACATTTCAGAATCCCACCAAGGTTATTTTCGGCAAAGACAAAATCAGACATGTGGCGGACGAGATTCCGCGAGGCACGCGCGTGATGATTACCTGCGGGGAGGCCAGTGCTGAAAAATACGGAGTCCTCGATGAGGTCAGAGAGGCCTGTACAGGCCATCAGATAACCGAGTTCGAAGGCATATCTCCGAATCCGGAATATGAAATGCTGCTTACGGGTGTTGAACTCGCCCGCAGAAAAAAAATTGACTACCTGCTGGCGGTGGGTGGCGGGTCGGTCATTGACGGCACCAAATTCATCGCGGCGGCGGTTCAATCAGACGAAGAACCATCTTCGCTACTGGAAAACGCGGGTGCGGGAATTCTTCGTGCGCTGCCGGTCGGTTGCGTGGTGACACTGCCGGCGAGCGGCTCGGAGGCAAACAATCGTGCCGTCATTTCCCGGAGGGCTTATCTGCAAAAAACAATGATCGCAAATGATCGCCTGTTTCCGCGTTTTGCCATTCTCGATCCGTCAAAAACCTTTACTTTGCCGCCGAGCCAGGTCGGTAACGGCGTCGTGGATACATTTGTTCACGTTCTGGAACAATATCTGACATATCCCGTAAACGGCAAAGTGCAGGACAGGCTGGCCGAAGGGCTTCTTTTACTTTTGATTGAGGAGGGGCCGCGCGCACTTGCCGAACCTGATAACTATGATGTGCGTGCCAATCTCATGTGGGCAGCGACGCTGGGTCTCAACGGCCTTATCGGGGCGGGCGTGCCGCAGGACTGGGCGGCGCACCGTTTCGGATACGGGCTGACGATGCTCTACGGACTGGACCACGCGCAAACACTGGCCGTGCTGGTGCCGGCCATGCTTTATGTGCGCGCCGCGACAAAAAGGGAAAAATTGCTGCAGTATGCCGAAAATGTCTGGAGGCTCGGGTATAAAAGCGAAACAATGCAGATCGGGACGGCAATTGAAAAAACGCGGCAGTTTTTTGAATCAATGCGCGTCCCGACACGGCTGGGAGATTATAATTTACCGGGTATCGATATCGAGCAGATTCTCAAACTTAGCCGCCAGCACGGTATGATCAATCTCGGAGAGCGAAACGAAGTAACCTTGGAAATGCTGCGCAAGATTCTCAATCTCAGTCTTTAGAACAACCGTCAAATTTTTGTCTCGACAGCGCCGAATGTATAAATGCCGTTTTTCAAATGTGAGTTGACATAAGCCAGTTTACTGATTATAAATATCAAAGCGCTCGGATGAAGCGTGTTTTAAGAATTTATACTGTATGCGTTAACAGTTTAAAACGGACAAAATAGAAAATAAAAACAAAAGGAGATGAACATGAGAAAAATTATTTGGATTGCAGCGGCCCTGATGATCGCGACTTACACCGCTCCGGGATTCGCGCAGGTTAAGGCGGGATCGTTCAACATTACGCCCAACGCCGGCATTTATGTCTTTGAGGGCAACGAAGACATGAAAAATGCCCCGACGCTCGGTGTGCGCGCCGGTTATTTTTTCACCAAGTATTTTGGAGCCGAAATTTACGGCCAGTGGATTCCCACTGAAGTTGGTGAGAATGTCATTGAAAACGGCTTTTTAATCGACAAAAATGAATCGCTCAATGTTGTCAACTATGGCCTTGAAGCGGTCGTTAATCTCCTGCCTGACGGCTTTGCCGGTACCGGCCTGGTGCCTTTTGTTGCCGCCGGTGTTGCCGGTATGCATTATTCCCGCCACTATGAGGATACAACGGAAAACAAGGAAAATAAAATCGCCGTCACCTATGGAGGCGGTCTTAAGTATTTCCTGTCGGAAAACTGGGCGGTGCGCGCCGATGTCCGTCACGTCATCCCTTTCAATAAAGTACATAACAATTTACTGGCCACGGTCGGCCTGACCTTCGCCTTCGGCGGCGCCAAAAAAGCGGAACCTGTTGCAGCTCCGGAGCCGGCTCCCGCACCGGCCCCGGAGCTGGCTCCCGCACCAGCCCCGGCACCTGCTCCTGAACCGGCTGTTGCCCCGGCCCCTGCGCCCGCGCCCGCGCCGGCTCCAGCACCAGCGCCGGAAATTCTGGAAAAGGGGAGAACCACATTGAAGGTACTTTTCGACTTCGACAAGGATGTGATCAAGCAGAACTCCGTGGCTGATATCGACAATCTGGTTGCAGTTATGAAGCAGTATCCGGAACTGACGGTGACCATCGAAGGTCACACGGACAGCATGGGCAACAAAGCCTATAACCAGGGGCTCTCCGAGCGCCGCGCCAAGGCGGTCATGAATTACATGATCCAGAAGGGCGGCATCGATGCCAGCCGCCTGGAAGCTATCGGATACGGTATGGACCGTCCCGTGGCCGACAACGCCACCAGAGAAGGCCGTGCTCAGAACCGCCGCGTGGAAGCGGCCACCGCTGAGTACATAATTAAGAAAAAATAAGAGCCGTATCTAGAGGCTGTATCCACAAAAAGTAAGCCCCTGCGGCCGTTGCCGCAGGGGCTTTTCTTTGTGCGCCCGGCAGGGCGCACAGACTAGGTGGTGCAAGTCCACTACTCACCCGGCAAGGGGAAGAGTTAGCTAAACGGCAAGGGTGTCGCGGGTAACTGCGAATCTGGAGGAAGCCGAAGGCAAAGCGCTGGCCTGACGAACAGGAAGCGGATACGAGGCGTTACAGCGGGGTAAGGCGGCGCATATCGTCAAAGCCCGGTACTTGCACG
>CAYWRV010000152.1:0-4755 GCA_964460865.1 uncultured Smithella sp.
CCATGTAGTGTAATGCAATCTACTTTTTGAGACACGAATTCAGAAACAAAGGGATCAAAGAGGCAAGCGAGGGATATTATCAGTCATACATTCTGAGACGGAGATGCCGTGATTTGTGAATCTTTATCCTCACATATTGAAATGTAGAGGCTGTTCATACTGAACTCTACAGTTTGTTCGTGACTGGTTTTACAGACCGTTCGTGCTGAGCATGTCGAAGCATGAACGGCTACTACCAACCATGAGCCATAAGCCATGAACTACCCCCATCCACACAGTATGGGCCGAGACAGGAAATGTTTGTTAAAATAAAAAGAATGACATATGTTTCACAGAGGCTGTTGGAGTTTATAGGTGTAAAATGCAGGCCGGTGGATGAACCACAAGCTACATGATTAAAAATAACTTGTCTTTCAAAAGGTACGTGAAATTTAAGCAGTAAGAAAGAGGGAAGATGAACAATGTATTGCTCGCCCTGGGGCTGACGCTTGTTGCAGGGATGGCCACGGGAATTGGGTCCGCCATAGCCTTTGTGGCCAAGAGGACGGACTACCGTTTTCTTTCCGTGGCTACAGGTTTTTCTGCAGGTGTCATGCTATATATTTCTTTTGTCGAGATATTTCCTGAAAGTGCAACCCTTTTAAGTGCCCGTTATGGAGAGGCATTGGGCGGGTGGCTTGTGGCCGCATCTTTTTTCGGCGGCATGATTTTGATGGCGATTATCGACAATGCCATCCCCTCGGCGGACAACCCCCATGAAGTACATACGGAAGAAGAAACGGCCCCTCTTCACGATCCGGAAGCCCCTTTTCCCACCACGGAGGCATACGCGGCGCATAGGACCGGCAGGCCGCCTGCAGACGCCCGTAATAACTCCTCCGCGCACAGTGGGCTGATGCGTACGGGGTTCTTCACCGCGGTTGCCATCACAATTCACAACTTTCCCGAGGGCATTGTCACTTTTTTAGCGGCTCTGCAGGAGCCAAAGCTTGGCGTGGCGATTGCTCTGGCGGTCGCGCTGCACAATATTCCGGAAGGTATAAGTGTTTCCGTGCCGATTTTTTACGCAACCGGCAACCGGAAGAAAGCTTTTTTATATTCCGTGGCCAGTGGCCTTGCAGAGCCATTGGGAGCCGTACTCGCTTTTGGCGTGATCTTACTTTTTGCAGGTGAGGTCTCAGCAGGCGTGCCGCCTCAGATGACCGGTATCATGTTCGGTGCCGTGGCAGGCGTTATGGTTTATATCAGCGTGGATGAGCTTTTGCCCATCAGCCGGACCTATGGAAGGGGCCACGACAGCATTCTGGGGCTTATGGCCGGCATGGCGCTCATGGCGCTTAGCCTGCTTCTGCTAAGATAAAAGAAAAAGCGCGGTTATTGTTCGCTTGCGACCGGGCGTTTTTATTTGCCGTACGGTCATTTTCCGTACGTGTCAAAACCGCAGAGTTACTCCGGCAAGTCCCGTCCAATCAGGCTCCGTGGAGGTGAGCCCCCGTTTGACACCTGCGTCAATGGTGATCCATTCAAATAAATCATAGGAAATTCCAGCCAGAACAAAAGCCGGATGATTGTTACTTTCCCGATCGGGATTTTGTTCGATACCGATATCACCCATTAGTTTGAGGTTTTTTACTATCTCTATCTCGGCAGCAACGGACAGATGCCACAGATCCAGCCTCTCATCGTGTTTGTTTTCATTGCGCATATAACCTGCATTGACATGAAAGCTCAGAGGTTCGAACTCCTTGCTTCCGATGAGAAAGAAGCTGCCTCCCACACGTCCCGCGCCCAGGTCTTTTTTTTCGTCACCGGCAGGCAGGATGATTCCCGGCTTTAGCGCCAGCGACCAGCCGTTTTTATCAAAAAAGCGCCACTTAAGTTCCAAAGTGATGTCCGCAACACCGTTCTCGCGTGCCACATGTGTGCCGTTTTCATCGATACGGTACCATTGATAAGGCAGTCCTGCCACAATATCCACTGTATCGATGAGGCCTATCGTAAGCTGCAGGCCCGCCTCAACCCCTTTTGTTTTAAAGGTCGTCAGCTCATCTTCTTTGAATTTGTCGTAAAAGCAGGAAAGTAGTGTTTCCACCTGCACGGAACCTCTGCCTTGTGTATCTGTATCGTCGGTAATCAGGGGATGCCCCGCGAAGGCTGCATTGCAAATAGAAAACAAACAGATGACCACACCAATCAGCCGCTTCATTTTTTTCTCCTGTCAGGCGTTTTTCGGGACGTTTGTGAAATATTTGTCCGGACTGCACAATTAGCGCGTTATTGTAAACGGCAGTGTCAGCCAGAGGCCCTATATTCTCTTTTGTTTTTTTTATCCAGTACTTATGGCAGTGGAGGGTTTAATCGAATATTCATTTTATATGATCGTGCCATGGCAAAGCTGCAATCACCATTTAGGCTTGTATCCTGCGTGGATTTCGGTATTGACACCCCCAGGCAAATCAAGTATGTACCAAGGCAAAAGTATGTATCAAAATTAAAAGTAGGTATATATGGCGAGAAAAATAACAATCAGCGTACCGGACGAGCTTTATGAAAAAATGAAATCCTGGAAGCCTTTGTTGAACTTTTCGAAGATTTTCCAGCTTGCAGTATCCGGGATAATTCAGAAAAAAGAAGCGCTGACTTCAAAAATCAGAAGTGAAACAGATCTGACTTCCATCGTCACGCGCCTGAGAAAAGAAAAAATCGATCATGAGTTAAACGTCATGGAATGGGGCAGGAGAGACGGCCTGGAGTGGTGCAAAACCGCTCATTACCGTGAGATCCAGTACGCCCTTTGCTGGAGGCCGCATCAAAACCCCTATCGCGATGAACAGCTAGGGGAGTATTTTTTCGAGAAATTCGAACAGTATAAGAAGCGGTTGACGTCCACGGGACAAAATGCGCAGGAGTGGCTTAATTTGTTTTCTGACAGATATATCAGGGGCTGGAAAGAAAGTGTCGAATCCTTCTGGGAAGAGGTGAAAGACAAGCTCTAGTCTTGAACAATCAACGGGCCCGAGCAAACAACATCTAAAGGCAGGTGTAGTATGGGATGGGGAAACGAGGCGAAGGAGTTTTTTGAAGAATACCGGCAGAGGTATCTCAACGACGGGCGGAAAATCGCCGGTAACTTCAGGACGTTTATCGAAAAAATCGAAACCCGGGTCACGCGCGTGGCTTATCAGCCCTATAAGTGGCTTGTTGTGCTGCCCCTGCTTCTTCTGTCCACGCTGATCTTTGGTATTTGCGCGATGATTGTCTCTGTTTTAGTAAACCCGCGTGCTGGCAGTCATTTCGGTGTCATCTGGGCCAGGTTCAATAGTTTTTTTACACCGATGACCGTGCACAAAAGCGGCACCGAAAATATGGAGCGGGGAGCTTCCTATGTAATTACCGCCAATCACCAGAGCCTCTATGATATCTATGTGCTCTACGGCTGGATGGGTGTTGATTTCAAATGGGTGATGAAAAAAGAACTGGAGAAAGTGCCGGTGCTCGGGCCGGCCTGTAAAATGCTGGGACATATTTTCATTGACCGCTCCGATACGCAAAAAGCGGTGGAAAGCATCAACGCGGCCAAAAAGAAAATTGTCAACGGTACATCCGTCATCTTCTTTCCGGAAGGTTCGCGCAGTGCCGACGGTGTAATGAAGCCCTTCAAAAAAGGCGCATTTAAAATGGCGCTAGATCTGGGGCTGCCGATTCTTCCCGTCACGATCAGCGGGACGCGGAAAATACTGCCGAAGGGCGGTATCGATTTAAAGCCGGGCGGGGTCACCATGACCATTCACAAGCCGATATCAGTTAAAAATTACACTGAAGAGACAATCACGGACCTGATGGATAAAACAAGAAAAGTGATGAATTCCACTCTGGAATAATTTCCCGCCAAAGGCCTAAGATACGCTCAACCGCGCGTGTGAGCTATAAATAGGCATCACGCATACGATGTACCAGGTCGTGATATTTTTCATGAACGCCTGTACCTGTTTCCTCGCGCTCGACCCTGTCAAAGCCTTCCATGAGTTCTCTTTGCACTTCCTGGTTCAATCGCTGGTCGGCCATCATGAAAAGAACATGGTCTTCCTTATCGATATGATTCCAAAGCAGCTGAATATAGCCGCGGGCGTTTTCGGAGAATTCCCGGGCTGCGGCTGCAGCACTCCCGGTCATTGATTCACGCGCTTTGTACATAGCTTTGGTGAAGTTTCGTCCCTGTTCATGTTCGCGCAGCATTACAGCGATAGGGCCGTCGTCCCGGGGCATACCGGCTTTTTCCAGTGCTACGAAAAGCAGTTTTTCCTCTTTCGCATGGTGGCAGGCATCGGCAAAGTTTCGTATGAAATCTATTATGGCTGTCAGGTCATCGGGGCTGACCGTTTCGTTTTTGTCGAGCTTTTTACAAACCGCCTCGATTATTTTGAGCATCACCAGGATTAATTGGTGCTCCTGTTTCAGTATATCTGTGGGTTTATCCATTTTCCTTCCTCCCGTCGGTTTGAAAAAACACTAAAGCACTCAGCCGGTTGTGTCAATATTTAATGCGCAGCTGAAGATGTGGCAAATGATTTCCGGGTTTTGGGAGTGCTTGGGCTATCCGGTCTGTCGTCGTAATTCGCCGCAGGTATGAGATGATCTGTGTTTCGTTCCGGCAGTGGCCTTGTTTTTTGCTTGAAATGTGAAAATCTTTAGGCTATAGCTTGCGGCACTTGGGCGGTTAACTCAGCGGGAGAGTGCTACCTTCACACGGTAGAA
>CAYWRV010000153.1:0-4738 GCA_964460865.1 uncultured Smithella sp.
ATATGTCGATTCAATCCGTACTGCAGGAAATGCAGGAGCACATCGGTAAGGAAATCTTCGTATCCGACTGGACGCAGGTTACCCAGGATCAGATTAATCAGTTTGCCGACAGCACCAAGGATCATCAGTGGATTCACGTGGATGAGGAAAAGGCGGCGGCCGGGCCGTTCGGCACGACCATCGCCCACGGTTTTCTGACTCTTTCTCACCTGCCTTTTTTCAGCTATCAGGTGCCCCTGAAGATGAAGGGCGCGAAGATGTCCATCAACTACGGTCTGGACAAGGTGCGCTTTCTCAATCCCGTGGTTTCCGGCGCAAAAATCAGAGACCGCATAACACTTAAGTCTCTTGAGGAAAAACCGGGCAACCGCGTGCTCATGTCTCAGGTACACACCATTGAAATCGAAGGACAGGAAAAACCCGCCTGCGTTGCCGAGTCACTGGGGATGATTTTTTTCTGAAATAAAAAAGCGGGGGAGGAATGGCCCTTCCCCGCTGCTTACTATCGCCGGGCGTTACCGGCAATAGGGCATTTCTCATTCAGTTGATCGCCCGGAAAGTGACGATTTTATCGCCGGCGTCGCGATGAATCCGGCTTTCACCTTCCAGATAGCGCAGGTGAGCGATGGCCTCACCGGTGGCAAACCACTTCTGGGCAATGGGGAAATCCTCCCATCTTTCACAGTCGATATCCCAGGTCATGCCCGCGGCGATTTCATAGGCGTTCATCGTCTTGTCGCCCAGTACGTCCATGACTTCATCGGCCCGGTCGCGGTGATGTATCTTCAGCTCGTCGATTCTGCTTTTGAGTTCTCCCAGAAAATTTCTGTGGCCGGGAAGCACCATGTCCACTTCCAGGTTATAAACCTTGTCCAGGCTGGCGATATAGTCAGCCAGTGAATTGGTGGTGTAGGCCCACGACTCGATGTGGGGGGTGATGTCAAACAGAATATGGTCGCCGGTGAAAAAAAGTTTTTTCTGCTCTTCATACAGGCAGATGTGCCCCTGCGTGTGCCCCGGCGTGGCTATGCAGCGCAGGCGGTAGTCGCCGCATTCGATAATATCACCGTCTTCGATCAGAGTAAACACAGGCTTGCGCTCCGGGCTGTATTTGAAGCCGGGATGGCTGTGCAGGGCCTTTTCGAGTTCATCAGCCGGGAAACCGTTGATTTGGGCGAAGTCGATAAGCGGCTGCCAGCTGTTGTCTTCATCAAAGACCTGAGAGTCGATGCGGCTGAAGAAAATCCGGCTTGAGCCGGTGGCCAGCCTCTCCACAAGACCAGTGTGATCGGCATGCATATGCGTGAGCATGAAGTCGGTGCGGCCAAGGTCGATTTGCAGCTCTTTTATGCCTTGCTGCATAGCCTCGTAGCATACTGTACGGTTAAAGCCGGTATCGATAATCAGGTTCCGGTCCGCGCCTTTAATGACGTACGAGTTGAGGTCCTTAAGCGGACTGTTGGGCAGGGGGACAATAATCCGATAAAGATTGTTTGCCAGATTTTCTACCATGAAGCTACCTCCTTGAGCGCTCCGGCCGGAGCGCGGTTTAATCACATTTAATCCTGATCTTTGTCTTGCGGTTCATCTTCAGTATCGTCGGGAGCCGGCGCAAAAAGATCATTTTTCAGTTCAGGCGGATAAAAGTCATCCGGCAGAGGGCTGATATTTTTTAATGGCTTTACGGTAACAAGCGCGGCAGGTCCCTGCGGTACACGCGGATGAGTAAAAGACAGGGCTCCACCCAGCAGGTCATCCGGCGGGATGGTGACTTCCAGATGATTGGTGGCTTTTTTCTTCCTGCGGTGGTGCGCGCGCCGGGAGCCTTTTTTGTCTTTTATTTCATCGGAGAGGGAGCCGGGTTTTTCTTCATCTTTGCCCTTGGGGGATGCGTCCGGCTCTGTTTGGGCGGCAAGTTTTAGCAGGGGCACCCCATGCATGACACTGACCTGCAGGTTTTCTTCTTTCAATGAGGGATGGATTTCAAAGTTGTCCCATGCCATATCAGGTCTTCCCTCGATAAGCAGCCCCAGGTTGAAAGCGTTTTCGAGCTTCATAATCTCCGCGCGTTTATTGTTAAGAATGTACAGGGCGATTTCATTGGGGAGGCTCACCTTCAAGTCTGTATAGATACCTTTGACCGCTTCCGATTCAATCTTGCGAAATGCTACAAGCGAGGCGTATTCCAGCGAAGGCCTGAGTCCTGTGCCCTTGCAATAGGGGCAGGTGATGTAGCTGATTTCCTGGATGGTGGATTGTTTTTTCTGCCGGGAGAGCTCCAGAAGGCCGAACTTGGAAATGCGGGAAAGCTGAATTCTGGCCCGATCCATGCTCAAAGCTTTTTTAAAAACTTTTTCAATTTCCGCGATGTGTTTTTTGTCGAGCATGTCAATGAAATCGATAACGATAAGGCCGCCCAGGTCGCGAAGCCTTAACTGCCGCGCGATTTCATCGCATGCCTCAACATTGGTTTTAAACGCCGTTTCTTCGATGTTGCGCTTGTTGGAGCCGCGGCCGGAGTTGACGTCGATGGTGATCATGGCTTCTGTGGGATTGATAATGATATAACCACCTGATTTCAGCTCGACTCTCTCCTGATAAATAATGCGGATCTGCTCTTCGAGCTCAAAGCGATCGAAGATCGGCACTTTTTCCTTATACTGCTTGAGGATCCGCAAATTGCGCGGCGCCACGGCTCTCAAATAGGCGCGCATTTTCCGGAAGGTCTCGACATCGTCAACCTGTATTTCCTCAACCTCCGGTGTCAGATAGTCGCGCAGGGAGCGCACGCCGAAATCAGTCTCCTGATACAGGAAGTACGGTGCCGCAACAGAGTCTGCTTTGCGGTAAATGTCTTTCCACAGACGCATCAAAAACTGGTAGTCTCGTTGAATTTCCTGTTTGGTGCGGTTGATGCCGGCGGTACGGACGATGAAGCCCATATCTTCGGGCACCTTTATCTGATCCATCAGGGATTTGATTTTCTGCCTGTCCTCTTCATCTTCAATCTTGCGGGAGATGCCGCCGCAGAGTTTGTTGGGCAAAAGAACCAGATAGCGCCCGGGCAGCGAAATGTATGATGTCAGCAGAGCGCCTTTATTGCCGGTTACCTCGCGTACCACCTGAACGATGATTTCCTGGCCGGATTTGAGTCCCGGCTTTCCACCCGCGCCGTTTGCCGGCTCGGTGAAATACTCCGGGCTCACATCGCGCAGCGGCAGGAAGCCGTCTTTGGCTCCGCCGTAGTCGACGAAGGCGGCCTGCAGGCCACGTTCGACTTTCAGGACTTTTCCCTTGTAGATGTTTCCGGTGATCGGCTCTTTGACCGCCATTTGAATGTTGAATTCAACGAGCTTGCCGTTTTGATCAACGGTCGCCATGCGCATTTGTTCCTTATGCACGGCGTTGACGAGCATAATGTGTTTCATAACTGTCCTTTTTGACCGCCTCAAACACCGCGTGATACGGAGCGGGCCTCACGCCCGGTCGCCGCGCGGTCTGCTGACGCAGCCGTGTTTGTTATTGGAAGGCGCTTACATCGCCCTTTCCTGTTCTTACGATTTCAGTGGTGTCGCCCACCAGGCTGATGACGCTTGACGGTTCGGGAAGAATCACTCCGCCGTCGATGATCAAATCGACAATGCGCCTGAAATGTTCGTCGATCAGCAGTGGATTGCCGAGATCTTCCCCCTCCTGGGTCTGGACACTGGTGCTGATGATCGGCTCTCCGAGCTCGCGTATCAGCGCAAGGCAAATCTGGTTGTCCGGAACGCGGATGCCGGTGGTCGGCCTTTTGGGCAGAATCATTTTCGGCACCAGCCGTGATGCCTCGAGAATGAAAGTATAGGGGCCCGGCAGGCAACGTTTCATGGTTTTATACGCATAATCTGTGACCAGGGCGTATTGACTGATGTGCTTCAGATCGGAACAGACGAAACTAAGCGGCCGCTTTTTGCTCCTTCGCTTAATTTCATATATTCTTTCAATACCTCTTTTGTTTGATAGGCTGCAGCCCAGACCATAGACGGTATCCGTCGGATAGATGATCACTCCGCCGTCTTTTAAAACCGCCACTGCTTTTTGGATGAGGCGCGCTTGCGGGTTCTGGCTATTAATCGACAACACTTTTTGAAGCTCCCAGTTCAAGCTTTATTTCATATCAACAAAACCCGCTTTTGGCAATGATTGCAAATGTTATTTTGAAAAAGATTTAAATATTTGCGGCCGAGCCCCTGTTGGGGTTACCGACGGTCATTAATTAACAGGCGTTCATGGTGTAAAGACGCTGAAATGCAAGGTAAATCCGGCATGGTAAAGAGGAGGGGCCTTCGGCACCTCCTCGGTGTTTCGGGTAATTAAGAAATAAGCTGCGAAGGCATCGTCGAATTGGCGATGCTTCGCGCATCGTTTGTCTATCCGGATTTGGAGGCTGTCGTGCGGGCTACCTCTTTTTTGTCTTTGCTGAGTTTGTATTCGATACTGTCGATCAATGCCTGCCAGCTGGCCTCGATGATGTTTTCGGACACGCCGGTCGTGCTCCAGACTTCGGAGCCATCCGTCGAATCCAGCAACACACGCACGCCGGCCGCCGTGCCTTCAGAGCCTTCCAGTGTGCGCACCTTGAAATCCACCAAATGCATATCGCGAATCTGCGGGTAGAACTTCGTCAGCGCCTTGCGCAGGGCATGGTCGAGTGCGTTGACCGGTCCGTTGCCTTCGGCGGCGGTGAGCTCCTCCT
>CAYWRV010000154.1:0-4703 GCA_964460865.1 uncultured Smithella sp.
CAAACGGGAAAACCGCGATTCCCGTGCTTGCCGATGTGAAAAACTCCTGCCCTTTTATGGCTATCGGCCGGTCGAAAAGGCTCATGATTTTGTGTGCGGACGCCTCGATGTCGTTTACCGAGTTGAGCAGCGGCATTATGACAAGAAACTCGTCCCCGCCGAAGCGCGCCACTGTATCATATTCACGCACTGAGGCAGTGAGTCTTTTTGCTATCTGTATGAGCATCTCATCCCCTCCGTCGTGGCCCATTGTGTCGTTGACCGCTTTGAAGGAGTCGATATCGATGAAGAGCACGCTGATGAGCTTTTCTGTACGTGCCGCCAGGCTGATGGCCTGCCTTAGCCGGTCAGTGAGCAGCACGCGATTGGGCAGGCCGGTCAGGGCATCGTAATAGGCCAGATAGTTGATCTCTTTTTCTGATTTCACCTGTCGCAGGGCGTCTGACAGTAGCTTGCCGAGCACCTGAATGATCTCCCTGTGATCCCGATCCCATTTGCGCGATGTTTGCACTGCCTCAAAAGACAGATATCCGGTTGCATCGTCGATACCGGCAAGCTTCATGATGATCACAGAGGTGATGTTTTTATCCCTCAGGTACCCGTCAAGGGCCATCGACACCGCCGGAGGATATTGGCTGCCGGATATGTGCAGCCAGCCGTTTTCGTCAATGTGCTGCCTGACTCCGGGTTGCTCCAGAATATCGAGGAGGCTTTTGCATTCAGACACGGGTGCGATGCCGGGGGAGCACCACTCGTATGCATAATCCGGATGCCGGTTGTCGCTGAAACGCATATGGAGAGTGGCGCGGTCCGCCTGGAAATGATTGCCGCACTGTTCGAGCATGTCATTTATGAGCGTATCGATATTTTCCCGGTCGGCATCGACAAATGAGCGGAAACGTCGGCCAGTAACTTCTGGTGCTTTACCTGCTGTTCATTTTTTTCCAGACGATTAAAATAAATGCGGTTGATCTGAAAGGCTATCCAGATGAAGATGACGAAAATACCTATGCGAAAGAGATGGTTTGCGGCACCGATATTTACGCTTTGTTGAGGTCTTGCTATCCAGATCCACAAAAGAGTGAAAAAGGATGCGGCGCTGACCATATAGAGCAATCTTTTTTTACGAAACAGGATGGACACCAGCACGAAAACAATTGGCAGAGCCCAGAAAACAGGATGGCTTTCGATGAAACTCAAAACAATGAATGGAATCGACAAGGTGATGAGAAAGTTGAGCAGGCTTTCCCTGTTGTCGGGGTCGATCCTTAATTTCTGGATGATCAATAGCGCCGCTCCCAGCAGGATGAGCAAAAGTGTGTGCGGCAGCGAAGCCACAAAACAGGTTTTGCTGATAAAGTATTGTATGCGAAGTACAAAAATGCGCCCAGAATATAAGCCAGCGTCAAATACAGATAAAGCCGGGACTGATCGGCCTCGCTCAAGATCTAGCCCTCATGCGGCACGACGTTTTTCTTGTCGGGAGACATCAAACCGTATTTGATGATGCAGTAATACATCGTGGTCAGAGGGATCAGTATGATCAGGGGGGCCAGCTGCGGGAACTTGAAGGGGAAATAATAGTTGATTATAAATTCCGTGAGTGTGCCCACGGCAATGGCCGAAACGTACGAGGCCACGATGAGGTAGGCCTGCTTCTTGACGTTACGCTCTTTTGACGACCAGCCCCAGTGGAAAAAAAGCCCGACGACCGTCAGCGAAAAGACAATGTAATAGACGTTGAACATCACATCCCAGCCGGAAGCCGGCCGGACATTCACCCAGCCGGCATATGTAAGTTCCAGCACATATCTGTTCAGGGCCAGTTTGCCCCAGAGGCTGAAAACAAACACATTCACGGCGGCGGGAAGATAGATGAGTAGATATACCCATCTTTTTCTGAAAATATTTTGCCTTCCGGTGAGGCAAAGTGTGTAGTGAAGAAGAAAACTGTACAGAGTTCCCCATCCGAGGGCGGCCACACGCCTCCAGGCGACACTATGTTCATAAGAAGCTGCCGAGTTGGCCATGGAAAAGGAAAAAGACCAAACGCACATGATCAGGCACAGGCACAAAAAAAGTCTGTGTATGATTGAGGCGGGATTCAGCCTGATCACATAGAAGCCGAGCATGAAATACATGACAACGGCAAGAAAAAAAAGCAGGGATATTAAGTCGGGCAATGACATGGATTATGGAGTTCTCCGGGCGATTGTCACACCACAAAATTGCGATCCGGCAGGCAAGGGTAGGCATCCTCCGTTGCCTGCCGCTGCACATTCAGCCCGTTGTTTATAGGGAAAACGGTATTGTATGTCAAGGATTTACGCCGCGGACGTCCTTTACTTAATATGTCGACGCTGCTTTGGCAGATGACTTGATATATCCGCCTGAGAGAAAGGCTTTTGGGTGTTGCATGCCTGGCAGGGCAGATTCGGCTTTCTTTTTCTATGTAGGGGATATAGAATTAAAAAGTCCGTATTCACCGCGGTGATAAAAGGTCACGGCTGTATAAAAGAGTGGTTTTTGCACATTCCCGCCGATTGCCTGAGTAAATATGTTTTGTCCCGAAGGCGAGTTCAAAAGTGACGATCATAAGGGAGGCTTGTTGTTCGTATGGCGAAATCAAATCAGGATAAATTTCATGGCTGGCATTCCCTGATCGGTGCAATGCTCACCTATGGGGGCATCTCCGGAACACTGACATACGCTTACGGCGTTTTTTTGCCGGTGATGAGCCAAGAGTTCGGCTGGAGCCGCTCTTTTCTTTCCGGCCCATATACACTGCTTATGATGATGGGTGGTTTTCTGGGGCCTCTCGCCGGACTTGCCATCGGCCGGTTCGGCGTGCGAAAGATTGTCGTGTTTTTCAACATCATTGTGGTGCTGGGACTTCTGGGGCTTTCCAGAATGACCGAGCCATGGCAGCTGTATCTGTTTTTCGGCCTCATGGGAGGCCTGGGCATGGGCTTTGCGGAATATCTTTCCGTGACGACAATCATCAACAACTGGTTTGTCCGCCACCGCTCACTGGCCATGGGTCTTTTATTTGCCTCCGGGGGAATCGCGGGGTTTCTTTTCCCGCCGATGATCAGTTGTTTTATTTCAGGGGCGGGCTGGCGCATGAGCTGGGTGTTTCTCGCCGCGATTCATTTAATTTTGGCGGTAATCCTTGCCGGTATTATGATCAGGAATACCCCCGAAGAACTCGGCCAGGTTCCTGATGGCGCGAAAAAAAGCCTGTGGCCCGACAGGGTGGGGTTTTTGTCAACGGGGACGACTTATTCCACACCGGTGGATTGGACATTGGGCGAGGCTCTGCGCTCACCCGTTTTGTGGTTGTTGATCGGCATTGTCTCAATCGTGTTTTTCGTCTCGACTCTGCTTTCGGCACATCAGGTTGCGTATCTGCTGGATTTAAAATATTCACCGATGGTGTCTGCATCCGCCTTCGGCTTGATGCTCGGGACGAGCATCGTCGGCCGGGTTCTGTCGGGAGTATTGGGAATGAGATTCAGCGGCCGTTGTCTGGCGATGTTTTTTCTGGCGCTCATGTGCCTGGGCGTTGTTTTTCTGATTGCTGCCCGGGAAATTATTTTCGTCTATCTTTATGCGATTTTTGTAGGGATCGGAATGGGTGGAATGATCGTGCTGGCGCCGAGCCTGATCGGCGCCTACTTCGGCCGCACCAATTATCCGCGTATTTCGGGATGGACAATGCCCGTGGCGACAGTGGCTTTTGCCAGCGCTCCGGTTGCGGCAGGCTACCTCTACGACATTACGGGAACCTATTTACTTCCTTTCGGCATCACTGCCGGGCTGCTTTTCGTATGCGTTGTCCTGGCGTTTTTCGCCCGTCCACCGCAAAAAAAAGAATTGGGAAACAAAAGCGTATGAGTGCCTTGTCTTTAAATCATCATGCGGTTTAGTGCATGACAGAGTATCCCGGGATGGTCGATACTCACACGATTTGAACTTCCGGGACGGGATAAAAATAAAAATCCATTACACCTCGCCTTAATTTCAGCATGGTGAAATCAGGGAGAAAAAAATGAGCAAAAAGAAACCTCAGGCGGCCTGTGCATCCTGCGCGGTGCCGGCACACGGCAAAGTATGTATTTTTGAAAACGGCAAGGGTGCCAGGGGATGCCCCACGCTGCTGCGTGAAGATATTCTCAAAGAATCACTGAAGGAATATGAACGGCCGGAAATATATGAATTTGCCAGAAACGCATCGATCCAGGAAGGAGAGTGTTACGCCAACAAGGTCGATAACCCCTTCGTTCTCGAGCCGACGAAAACCAGAATCGAGGAGATCTGTGAATTTGCCCATAAGCTGGGATACCGGAAACTGGGACTCGCCTTCTGTATCGGATTGGCGGCCGAGGCCGCTTGTGTGGAAAAGATATTCATAAGCCGCGGTTTCACCGTGGTGTCCGTGGTCTGCAAGGCGGGCAGGGCTCTCAAGGAGCTACTCGACATCAGTCCGGAAGACTTTGTCATGCCTCCGCTCAAGGAGCCCATGTGCAATCCCGTTTATCAGGCAAAGCTGCTCAATGCGGAAAAGACCGAGCTGAATGTGCTTTTGGGGCTTTGCGTGGGACACGATTCGCTGTTTTTTAAATATGCCGACGCCTTCACCACTGTTTTGGCGGTGAAGGACAGAGTGACAGGGCATAACCCGCTCGCTCCGGTTTATCTTT
>CAYWRV010000155.1:0-4695 GCA_964460865.1 uncultured Smithella sp.
AATCTTCAACACAGATACGCCTGTCTTTAATGGCGCCGAGTGTCATGGCTGCGAGCCCCATGGCGGCGACAAAAAATGAAATCGGGAAATTTGTCAGGTGTTCGTTCATCGGCTGCTTCCACCTTTTTGGCAGGTTCTGTAACAGTAAAAGCCGGCCAGGGCATTGATTTAAGTCAACGCACCGCATATTTAGAAAAAATATTCCGGCTCCTTCCGCACATCGGAAAAAGCAAGTTCCAGTTCCTGCTTGTGCCACAGATAATTTTCGTCATCAAAGTATTTTGCTTCCACAGGGCAGTATTTAATACAGGCGCAGCATTTGATGCAGATACCGGTGATTGAGGAGAGCTCGTCCGGATCAATGGAGCCCATCGGGCATAAAGTGGCGCAAAGGCCGCATTGGATACAGTTATCGTTTGTCCTGGGAACAACCTTGACAATGGAGACGGGGTTACCCTGCCTGTCTCTGGGCTGATAGTAAGGGCGGTAGGGGCGTGCGCCAGGGACCGCCACCGGCGCTGTCGTATCTTGAGTGTGGAGTTTTTCGTAAATCTGACCGGCAAACTTTGTGATTTGCTCCATATCCCGCGTGTCGGGACGCCCGCCGCCCAGGATTCGGGAAAAGGAATGCTCACCGATAAATGCTCCCGCGGCGATGACTTTGAATCCGGCTGCCTCCAGAAGGTCTTCCCACTCGGCAAGCGCGTCGTCGTAGTGGCGGTTTCCGTAAACCACGACGGCGACGGCCGCCGCCCCGTGGCCCTGCACAGTCCTCAAGTATTTAAGTAAAACATTGGGCACCCGCCCCGCGTAAACCGGCACACCGGCTACCACAAGATCCTGCTTTTCAAAGGACGCAATTTCCCTTCGTGCCTCCGGCAGGGTGAAGTCGAGATCTTTAACTGTTTTGCCACCGGCCATTTTGGCAAGCTCTCCGGCTATGCTAACAACTATTTTCTTTGTCGTTTGGGTGCCGCTGAAAAAGAAGGTTTTCAAAGACATGTTTTCCATGACGGACGCTCCGTTATACGGCTTGGGAGATTGGCGGCTCTATTTTTTATATAGTCAGTCACTCGCAGGGAATTCAGATTTTTTCTCCCCTGCAACCGTGACAAAAGACGGATATGGCGCTCATTTGCCCGGACGCATGTTTTCCGGCATCTGGACCACGACGACTTCGCCCTGGGCGCAGACCTTTCCTTCGGCCACGACTCTGGCCTCCACTACAACGCGCCGTCCCTTGATTGTCTTGACTTTTCCACGGACTTCCAGGGGAACTCCGATCGGCGTCGGCAGGAGATAGTCCACATGCAAAGAGGCGGTCACAAACCGTACCGGCGGGTCTGAACCCATGGGACGGCCCTCCGCCCTGTAATGGGCGGCCGAGGCGGTGCCGGTGGCATGGCAGTCAATGAGCGAGGCGATAAGCCCCCCGTAAACAAAGCCCGGGATCGCTGTATGGTAGTCGCGCGGCGTATATACACAGACCGCCTCATCACCATCATCCCAGTAGCTTTTAATCTTGAGACCATTTTCATTGAGCGAGCCGCAGCCGTAGCAGTGGCTCAAATCATCCGGATAATAATCCTGAAACGCTTTCGTCATAGATACTCCCTGGCCTGCCCGGCCAATGTGTTACCGGAAAAAGCCATTCCGGGTTTTGTGCTCCGCATCGAGATGCAATATACATCCTTTTTCAAAAAAGCGGCAAGTTTTTCACATTGCCGGCCATATGCCGCAAGGCAAGCCGCGGGCCAAGCTTATGCTCGTCTCCGGCACAGTGCTTTGATGTCAGGCAAATGTAAGTTTCGTTCCCGCCATGTTCAAAATAAACTGAGCGGGCATTTTCTTTTCTATTTCCATAACCGCCTTGCGGCCGGTGCAATGTGTTGGAATCACATATACTGGATCGAATTTCTGCAGCTCGGTGGCGGTGCGGTCAATAATCTGCTCGAAAAACGGACCGGAAAGATGAAAGCCCCCCATGATCGCGTAAACTCGGCTCTCGCCTGTGACCTCCAGCGCGTACTGCACGGTATTTATAATACCGGCATGAGCACAACCGGACAAGATGATAAGCCCCTTCCCCCACAGATTCATCACGATGGATGTGTCGTCCTCGATAGGGTCGGGAACTTCTTTTCCGTCCTCCAGTCGATGTGCGATGGGAAAACCTTTTTCAAAGTCCGTCCGGCGAGGAATGTCACCCAGAAACAGCACCGTGCCGCCCAGCATCGGATATGGTTCTTTGGTCTGGACCGGTTTGAAACCAGCCTTTTTGACCATCTCTTGTGTCAGCTCGGGAAAATGCACTTTGACTTCTTCACCGAACTTCAGGTAGCGGGGGGATTTGAAAGCTGCCGGATGCAAAACCAGCGGCACATTCTTTTTGCCGAGGGCGGCTCCGAAGGCGGCCATGGCACCAGTGTGGTCGCTGTGCCCGTGCGAGAGTGCCGCCTCTTCAATTTGTGTCAAATCCAGGCCGAGTGTGTGGGCATTTCTGAAGGCTCCGTCTTCAGAATAGCCGAAATCAAAAAGCAGCGTGCGGGATTTCCCCTCCGCCGTGGTTTTGACGAGCGCCGAAAACCCGTGCTCGGCCAGAACCGATGCTTTGATTTCTCCGTCTTTCAATGCCGTGGCTCTGGTTACCACGGCAGAGTTGTCCATCGCGGTGATTTCAATATAGTTGTCCTGAAGCGTCCATATCTCCACTTTGTCCACCGGTTTTAACTTATACTGTTTTTGTGCGCCACTCATATCGATCCCCCTTTCTCAGACAAACCTCAAAAAAATTCATTTACAGCAAGACCGGACGGCGATTTGCCCGGATTATGAGATTTTTTATCAAGCTGTCTTAATTCTTCATGTCTTCCGGTTTTCAAGAGCTGTGTTGTATTTTAAAATTTCGTCGGCCAGCCGGCCAGAAGATGCCTGCCGATGCCCTTTGTTTTGGAATCACGGATGATGCCGAGAACCTTGATCAGGTAATCACGCGTCTGGCACGGATGAATGACATCCTGGATGCCGTAAACACGGGCCGCCGGATAGGCGGAAGAATCGGCCATCATTTTCTCGACCAGTTTTTCACGCTCGGCTGCCGGCAGACTGCCAAAGACGATATCCGCGCCGATTTGCGGGTCCATGAAACTGATTTCCGCGGTCGGCCAGGCAACCATAAAATCAGCGCCTGCGCCGGCTGCACACATGTTGACCAGCGCCTGTCCGTAACCTTTACGGACCAGGATGGTGATTTTGGGTACCGTGACTTGAAAAAGAGCCTGCAGATTATTGACTACTTTCGCTCCTACACGTTTTTGTTCCGCCTCCAGGCCGGTCAGATGTCCGGGCGTGTCGACCAAAAAGACAAGTGGAATGTTAAACGAGTCGCAGTGGCACAAAAAGCTGGTGGATTTCTCCAGTCCGTCCGTATCGGTTGCGCCTGCATTGAACATGGGGTTGCTGGCGATAAAACCTACCGTATGCCCTCCCACACGCGCCAAAGCGGTGATGATCATTTTACCGAACAGGGGCTTTAACTCCAGAAACTCACCCCCGTCCACGATACAGGCAAGAATTTTACGCATATCATAGGCGCGGGTTCGTTTTTCGGGAAGAATGCTCATGATCTTTTTTACGCGCTCCTCCGATCCGCCGGGAACGGAGCGCACAGGTGGTAGTTCACTGCTGTTGGAGGGCATATAGTCAAGATAGGTTTTAATCAGACGGAAGCAGCCCTCTTCATCTTCCGCCACCTGATCGGCAATCCCGGTCAGGCCGGCGTGGACCTCCCAGCCACCCATATCTTGAGCCGATCGCTGCTGGCCGATAGCCTTTCCCAGGGCGCGCGGTCCGGAAACAGCAATGGAGGCGCCCTTTACAATGACGGTGAAGTCCGCCAGGCAGGACTGCCAGTCTGGAACACCATGGCAATCACCCATCGCAGCCATAACATAAGGGACCTGACGAAAATGACTGTAGCCGAAACGAGCTGCGTCAGAGCCGACACCGTGAAACAGCATTCGCCCCGAGTCCTGCAGATCGGGGATCCGCTGGCCGCCCGCCTCACCCAGCCAGATCATCGGATAGCCGTATTCGTAGAGCTGGCTTTTGAAAATACCCATCTTTTTGTTGTTGATGGTTGCACTTGAGCCGGCCAATACGGTGAAGTCATTGGCGAAGACACCCACACGCCGTCCCCCGATGGAGCCGAAACCGATAATCAGTCCGTCGGCAGGGGTTTTATCTTCCATGCCGGGAACGTCGGAGGTGCAAAGAGCGCCAAGCTCCATAAATGAGCCTTCATCAAGCAGTTGGGCCACTCGTTCCCGTGCTGTTTGGCGTCCCTTGTCATGCTGTTTTTGAATTTTGGCGGCTCCGCCCTGGGCACGAGCTTTTTCGTGCTCGTTCTGCATTGTCCTGATGATTTCATCAAAGGCCATGACCGCTCCTTATTTCAAAAAAAGGCTGCTCAATGATCGCAGACATTTGCGCCTGTAACCAGTGCGCCGGAGACGTATTGGGCTACAATTTTTTCCGGTTCTTCGGCCGGTGCTCCCACCAGCACCTTGATGCCACGACCGGCAAAAAGCTCCTGGGCACGCTGCCCCATGCCGCCGGCTATGACAATCGTCGCACCCCGCTCGGCCAGCCACTGAGGTAAAATCCCCGGCTGATGCGGCGGTGCCGCCACTTCTT
>CAYWRV010000156.1:0-4591 GCA_964460865.1 uncultured Smithella sp.
GGGAGAGTCAAGAAAAGGCCAAACGGCATTTACGAAAAAACACTAGCCGCTCACATAGGCAGATTGAAAGAGGATCAGGGGCTTCAAAGACTTGCAGGGTGACGAACCCGCTCGACATGCGATTTATCCTTCAACCTTCAGCCTTTATCCTTTGTCCTTCGTCCTTTAGCTTTTTTGTATAATGATGGATCAGGCCCCGGGAAGTACGTCTGATGTTTGTCAAGCCGGAGGTGAGTTACGACCGTCCGGAGATGGAGGAAGCTCTTGCACGGCACAAACACGAAACCCAGAGTCGTCATCATCGGCGCCGGTTTCGGCGGTCTGTGGGCTGCGCGCCGGCTTGCCGGTGAGCCGGTGGATGTAGTCCTCATCGATCGAAACAATTACCACACTTTCCTTGCGCTATTGTACCAGGTGGCGGCAGCGGAGTTGTCGGCGGAAGACATTGCCTACCCGGTCCGCAGTATTTTCCGGAAAAATCCCAATATTCATTTCCTGCTGGCGCATGCCCGGCACATAGACACGGCAAATAAGACAGTCGAAACTGACAGCGGTGTGCTCGATTATGATTACCTGATTTTGGCCACCGGCAGCGTCAGCGCCACTTTCGGCGTGGAAGGTGTTGAAAAACACGCCTACTTTCTAAAAACGCTCGAAGAGGCGGTCGGACTGAAAAACCACATCATTTGCTGTTTTGAAGCGGCCGCGCGCGAGGCGGATGAAGAAAAAAGAAAAGCGCTTTTGACCTTTGTGATCGTGGGGGGCGGGGCAACAGGCGTGGAATACGCGGGCGCTCTTGCTGAGCTGATTCACGGGCCGCTGGCGGGCGACTATCCGGGCATTGATTTTTCCGGGGTGCGGATAATTTTACTCGAAGCCGGTGATCATCTGGTGTCGTCCATGCCGGGAGACCTGCCTGCCTATACGGCCGGGCAGCTCGCGCGGATGGGTGTAGATGTGCGCTTGAAAACGGCGGTGGCCGAAGTAACACCGGACAGGGTCGTTGTGCGTGCGGACGGTGGACATAACGGACAGGGGGAGGGTGAGGAATTCATCCGGACAAAAACTGTGGTATGGACAGCGGGTGTCCGCGGTGAAGAACTTCCGGCCGCGTCGGGCATCGCCACAGGCCGTAACGGGTGCGTGCCGGTGGAGCCGACGCTCCAGGCCGCAGGCCATCCCGATATTTACGTCATCGGGGATCTCGCCGCCATCAAAGAGGAGGCCCGCGTCCTGCCGATGGTGGCGCAGGTGGCCATGCAGTCCGGCGCCCACGCCGCGGAAAATATCCTCAGCCGGATTGCCGGTGGACAGCCGGTAGCTTTTCGCTACCGCGACCGCGGCTCGATGATCGCCATCGGCCGCAAGGCGGCGGGTGTGGCGATCGGCAAACGGACTTTCCGTGGATTTATCGCCTGGATCATGTGGCTGGTCATACACCTTGCAAATCTCATCGGCTTTCGTAACCGCCTGATGGTCCTCACCAACTGGGCGTGGGACTATCTGCTCTATGAACGGGCAGTGCGCTTTGTCTTCCCCTCCGTGATGCCGGCGTCCGCCCGTTCGCGCTCCTGCGCGTCGGCCTTGCCGGAAGAAAACAAACAGGCATAAGATTATTTGCCGCCAAAGAGCTTTGTCATCATCCCCAGATCGCCCCGCACCTTGTATTTTTCTTCCATAAACAGCTTCTGGCCGTCGGCCTTGCCGGTGATGACGTCCATCCACAGATCAAAATCAGTGTCGATGGTGATGTCCGGATTCGGGACAGTTCCCGGTTCCGCCTCTACACGGCCTTTTTCAATTTTGAAAATACACGATTCGTTGATCTTTCCGGTGAAGTTGAATTGGATGAGAACTTTTTTGTCTCCGGCGGCTTTGGCGTTCAAGCCGAAGGGGAAAATGAACATGAAGTCTTCCAGGTTCTGGGGGCGCGGCACCATCTTCCGGCGTTCATATTCCTTGGGTGTGACTTTCTCGGCGATGCAGGTTTTCCAATAGACGTTGCCCATTTTGCGAAAGCTCCTGGGGTTTCCCAGTGAACGGGTGATTCTATCCATCGTCTCCGGTTCGATTTTCATATTTCTGACCAGTTCACGCCCCGCCTGTCTGGTGGCCTCCAGAACATCGCCGGCTTTGGCGGCAACCTGAGGTGCGGAAAGAAGATTAGCTGCCGAGCGGCAGATGACCGCCACCAGTTGGGAATTTTTATCACGCGTCCGCTCGAAAAAATCTTTCATCGCGTCGAACTCTGAATGTTCGGGAAAGCCGCAAACGCTCAGGATCACGCCGGCAGGGGTTTTAAAGCGCATGGGGTGGTAGGTGACTCCGTCTTCGTCCTCTTCAAAAAAAGGCAGAGCCGCCGGAAGCGTGCGTTCCATGAAGGCGGCCATCTGTGCGTTCACCGTGTGAAAGTACAGAGGCGAGGCATAAATGACCAGGTCCGAGGCCAGGAATTTCGGAAAGAGCTCATTGGTCATGTCATCCTTGTGGACGCATTTGCCAGGTGTTTTCGTCCAGCAGGTGAAGCAGCCGATGCAGTTACGGATTTTTTTGGTGCGCAGTTGAATAACCTCTACATCCGCCCCTTCTTCCTTCATCCCCTCGACGAGGTGGTTGAGCATGAGCGAGGTGTAACTTTCCGCTGTGGCGCGCGGGCCGGAATTCAGTGCCAGTACTTTCATAGAATCCTCCTTTTTCGATTTTAAAAATATTTTTTCAGTTTATTGTTTTTGAGGACATTTACAGGGTTTAAAAGAGGGGGCAGGGCGCTTTGTCCGGCCTCCGGTACGAAAAGTTGCCCGAGCCGAAAGACGGTAGCCCCTGTGGCTGGCCTGTCTGAAAAATAAAAGGCAATGTTGACGAACAGGTCTCTGGGAAAAATGCCATGGATGTTTCTGAATCCCGCGTTTTTAAAACCATCACGGATGATGGTCGCACAGTTGCGTGTCAGTACGTTAAAGGCAGGGTACTTTTCGTTATTTGTCACATTCAGTTTTGACTTTCTGATTTTTTCCATCTCCGCGTGAAAAAAAAGGGCAAGATTCTGTGTGTCGAGTCCGGTCAGCAAAAGGACGTGGATGCTGCGCATGAAGCGCCGACCGAACTTGTCGTAGTACGGCTTTGCCGGATTGTCAATGTTGTATCTTCCCGTCTGCGGATGGGGCGCGAATTCACCCAGCGCCGGCCGGTAAAAATATTCCTCGTGACTGAGAATTTCGTTTTCGTTCATGAGGTGTGAGAAATTGAAAATTTCTCCGTTCACATTGACGGCCAGGTGCCCGAGAAACGAGGCAGGATATTTGACAAGACGTTCATTTAAGTAAAGAGCGACAAACTCTTTTTGCGGCCAAGGCTCATCGGGCCACAAAATGATCACTGGTCTGGCCGTTTCGTAATCCGTCTGGACCAGCCGGCGGGCCAGGACTCGCCTGCCGCCGAAGTGTGTGAGATACCCGTTCCATATTCTTTCATCTTCCAGATACCTTTGGCCCCTATCCCCCACAAGGCAGGGCCTGTCGGCATCGAGTGTCAGGACTCCTCTGAAGATAACGTCATCCATTGCTTTATTAACTCACAATGTCTCTTTTAAATAAAGGGGCATTTTTTGCACAAATCACGCGCCGGCACTCCTGTGGCAGCCTTCAATCAGCCGGGCGGCCCGGAGGGGAAATTGTGTTGCCGGAAAGTCAAAAAACGGGTAAGGGATGTCACACAAAAAATCAGGAGTTCAAGTTATGACGCGTTTCGTCTCTTTATGGTTGGTTTTTCTTTTTACGGCCTGCACCGTCTGTGCGACAGATTCTTCCACACCCTGCCCGCCTCCGGCGGATGACGGCTGCTGTCTGTATTTATACACTCATCCGGTTTCTCATCCCGTTTATGGAAAACAAAACGCCAATGATCATTTGCGCGTGGTAAGCAAAGATGATGCAAAAATGACCTTTCAGCTGACCACGATCGGAGACGAATATCATGAATGCCTGATCATGGGCGAGGCGGACAAAAGCGGCGCCGGCAGTTATGAATACCGGGAAAACAAATGCCGGCTGACGTTTGTTTTCAGTTCCGGCGAAGTCGCGGTGACGGCTGAAGGGCAGGAAGGCGCGTTCTGCCGCGTGGCCGATCTTCGCACCGGCCACGGCTGCGGCTATAACACGCTCATCAATTCTTCAGTTTACCGCCGGGAAGTGAAAAAACCCGAATCCGCCGGGCAATAGAAACGTCTCCTCCCTTGAGGGATTTGCAAAGCCCGTCTATCCCAGGATGCCGATGAACACGCCACCGGCAATCGCGGCCCCGATGGCTCCGGCGACATTGGGTCCCATCGCATGCATCAAAAGGAAGTTCTTTTTGTTTTCCTGCTGTCCCATGATCTGGACCACACGCGCAGACATGGGAACAGCCGATACACCAGCCGCACCGATCATCGGATTGATTTTTTCCTTCAGGAACAGGTTCATAAATTTCGCCAGAAGCACGCCGGCTGCGGCGGCGCTGGCAAAGGAAATGACTCCAAGCAGCAAAATCAGCAGGGTTTTGAGCTGGAGGAAGTTTTCCGCCACCATGGTGCCGCCGATACAGAGGGTCAGGA
>CAYWRV010000157.1:0-4521 GCA_964460865.1 uncultured Smithella sp.
TGGCCTGCTCGGAGTGCCACGATTCAAAAACATGCAAAATGGCCTGCCTGAGCTGGCGTGCGGGATCGTCTGTCAGGGGCAGGCCGCTGTCAAGAATCCCCTTTTTGTAGGCCAGCGCAATTTGCTTCATCAACTCCGGCGGAAAGTTGATCTTTCTTTCCACGCCATGCTTTATTTTGAAGTCATCGATAATAGCGTCGAAAAAGTCGCGGCTCAAGCCCTGAAACATCCCCCAGGTCTGCAGAAAGCGGCGATAGGAATCCCATGCGGCCCAGCGGAATTCCTTTTTCGATGCCAGACTTTCTGCAATGGCGGTGTTGATGCCGACGTTTAAAAATGAACGCATCATACCCGGCAAAGAGATGGTGGCACCGCTGCGCACGGACAGAAGAAGAGGATTTCCCGGATCACCGAATCTGTGGCCGGTCCTTTTTTCCAGAGCCGCTATCTCTCTGTTGATACGCGTAACCAGATCATGAAAAATGTATTTGTAGCTGTTGACCGCCTCAAACCCCCGGAAAACTTCAGTGGTAATGATAAAACCGGGCGGCACGGGAAAACCGAAGGACACCATTTTTTTTAAAAAATAGCCCTTGTTGCCTAAAAGAATCTGATTGTCGAGCCTGCCTTTCTTCGTATAGATGGAGGAAACGGCCAGATCGGGATTATAATCCATCAGCAGATTGAGTATCTTTTTATTGTCCTTGAATTTATCCAGCTCCGCGCCAAGTGTCCTGATCACCGCGTGAATAAAGTTGTCCAGCACCTGCAGGCCGAAGGCCGAAGAAATGACGGAGCGAATGAAATTTTCCGACTCCTGGTAAACCAATTCGTCGAGCACGGACGGAGTTTCTTCGCCTGCCGCGCCTCCACCGGAGGGCGGCAGGATCTGCCGGATAATGACAGGCAGATTGACGCTGTGCACATCAATGTAATATTCACGGATGATATCCTGGATCCCTTTTGAAATAAAACGGAAGATATCCAGATACTGGTCCATGGAAAACGGCTTGATGGGCAGAGCGCTGGTGATATATTTCACTTTGGCCACCAGCCCTTCGGTGGAAATGCCGTCGAGTTCCAGCGCGTTGACATAGTGCCACAGGTAGGCGTGAATTCTGATCAGGGTGCGCCTGGTGATAAAGTGCAGATTCATCGACGTGATCAGCTCCTCGAGCAGCATGCCGCCTAAAATCTCCAGACGCAGCGTGAGGCCGAGCGCATCGAATTTTTCTTCATGGTAGGTGCCATACATCGACGGTATCCCCGCCGCGATGTGCCTTTTATGGTAGATATTTTCAAAGGCCCTGGTTTTCCTGCCCGAAAGAATCCGGGCCTTGAGGGCGCTCAAAAACTTCATAATAATCGTGAGGCTCTGATGATATTTTTTTTCTCCCAGTGAGCGGCGCAGCGCGGCAATATCCGCTGCGGTAAAAGCGTTGTCCGCTTCCAGGTCTTTGAGCAAATCGAAATACTGGGGGAAATATTTTTTGTGAATGAGCTGATAGGTTCTGATCATCAGGCTGGCGCGTTCACGGTCCAACTCAGTGACACCCGCGACAGAAGAGACTTCTTCACTTATTTTCGCCGCGTCCCACTCCAGAAACTTCCGCGGATCATGGCCTGTGCGGGGGAAAAGGGAAACAAAGACTTTGTGCATGCCGTCGAAATAGCTGCCCGTATTTTCCACCTGGTCGAACACTTCCTCCGGTATGTGGCGCAGGAGCTGTTTTTTGTCACCGGAAAACCAGTAGCGAAAAATATCCTCGGCGAACTCGACCAGCAGGCTGTTACTTTCCACATGGGACTGTTTGCGGAAAAAATTGATCAGCAGATCGTTGCGCGCCGAGAGCTCATCGATGCGCGTGGTGATGTCGCGAAGTTCACCCTCCGCGCCGATCTCGCTGAAATAAACTGGAAACAGACGCGCCAGCTGTTTGACCAGATTATAGGCCGGCCCGATGTCCGCATTGAGCAAGCGTGAGATATCGCGCTGGATCAGGTCGGTATCGCGGATAAAAACTCCGCCGATTTTCAAATTGATAATGAGGGCGGAGATGAGTTTTTTTGTCCAGCGCGGTTTCATGGCGATAATTTCCAGCCAGGCCCGGATGGTGCGGATATGCTCGGGGTTCACCTGCACCTGCCAGTTTGTCGTTGCCCCCTGTATTTCCGGGTATTCAAAGCCGTAGGCGATCAGTTCGTCGATAAACGTCTCCACCAGCGGATGGGCGTTGTGTGCAAATATCTCTCTGGCCGCCGTGACGATACAGTCGATATTCGCCGCCCGGAACTGATCCTGGGAGACGTTTTTTTTGAGAAACACAAACAGCTTGCGGACAAAATCACTCAGGTCCTCTTTCTTTTCCTCCTGGAAAACCAGTTTCAACGCGTGATTAATTTCGCGCATCGCCCGGACATGGATGTCCCGGAGTCCCGGTACGGACATCATGTAGATCAGAAAATCCAGCTTCACCAGATGATGCCCCCGGTAGGCTTCAGCTTTTTCAAGCTCATCGGCCACGACCAGATAGCCGTCAAGGATCTGGAAGAAGTCCGGCAGATCCAGATATGCGCCAAACGCGGAACCCGACTGAGGGCTTCCCGTCGATTGGAGTTCCTCAAGGCTACGCATCAGCTCGTGAAAATGCTGATGGCCCAACTGTTTGACCAGCCCCTGATAAATACTGTCGTCGGGCGTGGCGTCCGGCCGGTTATCGGCGACCTGCCAGACGGCCGGGTCCGGCTGGCTCAACCAGAAGGAATAGGTGGCGCGAAACATCTTGAAAATCAGTATCCCGAACCCCGGCCCGGTAATCTGTAAGCCCTTATCCGTTACCGACCTGATGATTCTTTTCAGGTAGGCGGAACATTTTTTAAACACAGGCGACTCATCACGGGCAAGCTCGAGAAAATCATCGACGAGTCCCGGCAGTACGGAAAGATTTCTCTCCAGAAATTCATTGCTTTGCGTAATGATCGCGTCGGCATAGTCAAAAAGATAATGAATCGCGCTGTCTTTGACATCCTCGGTGGCGGCCGATTTTAGAATATCGAAATAAATCGTCAGCAGGATGGATATGGCGGTCAAACCCTCGGGATGCTTGTTATAGATATAGAAATTTCCAATCGAAATCGACTTGAGCTCGTCAAGGACAAAGTCCCAGTTTATATAGGGGTGATTGAGTTCTGTAAGCAGCTCACGGGTTTTTTTGTGAAATCCGTAGTGATCGCCCGCAATCTGTAAAAGCGGCGCGTATGCGGGCGGGATCTCCACTTCGACCGCTGTCCTCTCCAGATTGACTTTCAGGGCCGTAGAGACCCAGCGGTTCTTTTTTCCCGGAAGCTTTGAGTTTGACGTCATAAGACATTGTCCTTCTTTAGAAAACTAATCAGAATTCAAACCGGATTTCAAGGCGCAAATTCCTTTTGACAACCGGACAAAGGGCTGTCACGGCACCACAAAAAGGAGAGTTTGCCCCAATTTGATCAAATAACAAAAAACTTCATATTCATCATCGCGGCCACGCCGCCTATTGCCGCTGCTACCCCGAATGCCCTGCTCCTGCCGGGGGAAGCTGAATCGGTCATAGGAAACAAGCCGTGGCTGCCGGGCGGTTGAGGCCGGCTTACCGTTCAACCCAGCGTGTAGCGGTTCATTATTTTCAATTTTCCGATGATGAATTGACGAACCATTTCCGCTGTTTCCTCCACGGAAAGATTTTTGAATGCATCGTAGGGGATTTCTTCAAAGATTTTGATGTAGATTTTCTGTATACCGGTAAATTTCATACTGTACTTGGGCAAAGCCTTGTTCGTGCCGCTTACGACAACGGGCAAAATAGGCACCTTCTTTTCCAGCGCCAGCTGAAATGCCCCCGGCTTGAAGGCTTTCACCTCACCGTCGGGCGATCTGGTTCCCTCGGGGAACATAAAAACCGAGCTCCCCTCATCCAGGTGAACCTCGCAGGCCCTGAGCATCTGCTCCACGCTTTTTCTGTCGCCGCGCTTGAGGCGGATATAGCGGTTGAGCGTCATATTCCATCCGATCAGCGGCACACGGAACATTTCCACTTTAGAAACCCACTTGAAATGAAAAAAGAGGCGAAAGGCCACCAGTATGTCCAGCTGTGATTGATGATTGGAGACGACCATATATGTCGCGTCTTTGCGGACATTCTCGCGCCCCTCAATGCGTATCCGCCACGGCGGCATCAGCAATGTATAAATGGAAGCCCAAAAGCAGGTGAACAGATGCAACAGGCGCAGGCGGCGGTCAAACGGATAGGTGACCACACGTATAATCACTGCAATCAAATAAAGGGGGATGGAGGTGATTGAAACAAACACGAGAAATATAGCGCTTACCAGTCGACCGAGCATTTCCAAACCAGTTTCTTGTTTTTTATAAATATCGGGATGGAGTATAGGAAGAAGGCCGCCATCTGTCAATACAATTGACGGATCGAATTGCCTCAAATAAAATGTTACCGAAGGGTGTCATAAAAAGTATACGTTGAC
>CAYWRV010000158.1:0-4520 GCA_964460865.1 uncultured Smithella sp.
GGGGTGAAATATATTAAGCGACCTCTTGAATGCGAATGGGTGACCCTAAAACTCCAGGCTGTGTAACTGAACCATGTTATGATCCCCCTTTTTGGTCGGATCATAACGTTTTTGGGTGTTCACTTTTAATTCTTATTTGACAGAAAGAAATATCCCCTTGTTTCCCCCGCTTGGCCGTGATATGAAAAGCACCGCAAAAACGGCGATAAATACCTGTTCCATTTATATCTTCACCATGCATCTTTAAATTGAGCCATTGTTTTAAACAGTCTGGTTTGTTCCTTGAAATAAATTATCAGGAGGGATGCGCACCATGTCTTTTTTGGAAATCGTCTATATTGCCTGTTTTGTTTTTGGTTTGGGATACGCTCTATTTTCATCAGCATTCGGGGGAGGGCACGAGGGGTCAGGTGATATCGGCCTGGATGCCGCCCACGACGTCACCGCGCATGTTGACACTACGCCGGATCCGAGTGCCGGATCGATCCATTTTTCGCCGTTCAGCCCCGCCGTCATCGCCATGTTTGTGACGGCTTTCGGCGCCACCGGCATGATCTGCCTGAAAGTATTTCATTTTTCCACGGTGGGCAGTTTGACCGTAGCTGTTTTGGCGGGGCTTGCCGTTGCGGCGATCACCTTCTATATTTTTGTAGCGCTTTTTTCGAAAACCCAGGGCAGCAGCGAATCGCAGATCGCACAAATGGTTGGCGCGGAAGCGGAAGTCATCACGCCCATACCCGCCGAAGGTGTAGGGGAAATCGCCTACACGTCCAGGGGATCTCGCTACACGGCGCCGGCGCGCGCCGTGGACCGGCAGGAGATCAAGGCGCATAACATCGTGCGTATCGATAAGATTGCCGGCAACACCTTTTTTGTCAGATCAGCAGAATAATAAATATACGTTCACCATCTTCAATCTAAGGAGGATCACATGGAATCGTTAATTGGGATTGGTTGGATTGCCGTGGGTGTCATCGCCGTCATCATTGTTTTATTCATGTTGATGAAAATGTACGCCAATCGCTACACGAAAGTCGGCCCCAATGAGGTTCTCGTTGTTTCCGGTTTGAGCCGCAAACTGGCGAGCGGGCAGACCGTGGGATTCCGTCTGGTCAAAGGCGGCGGTACGTTCGTCTGGCCGATCTTTGAAAAGGTGGATTTCCTGTCTCTGGAACTGATGACGCTGGATGTGCGCCTGAAGGAAGTTTACACGGTCGTCGGCGTTTCGATTAATATTGACGGCGTCGCCCAGGTTAAAATCAAAGGCGAGGACGAGGCCATCCGGACCGCCGCGGAACGTTTCCTGGGGCGCACGGAGGAACAGATCAAAAGCATCGCTTTGCAAACCGTCGAAGGCCATCTCCGCGCCATCGTCGGCACGCTGAGCGTGGAAGATATTTACAAGAACCGCGACGTCTTCGCGCAGAAAGTCCAGGAAGTGTCCGCGGGCGATCTGGCGAACATGGGCCTGGGCATTGACTCGTTCACTGTTCGCGATATCCGTGACGACCACGGCTACCTGGACGCCCTGGGAAAACCGCGCGTCGCCCAGGTGAAAAGAGATGCCATCATCGCTCAGGCAGACGCCGATCGCGACGCTCTGATCCGTAGTTCTCAGGCCCATCAGGCCGGTCAGGAGGCCAAATTCGAGGCCGACACGAAGGTGGCCGAAGCCAATCAGAACTTTGAGGTTAAAAAAGCCACTTATCAGATCAACATCAATCAGAAGAAGGCCGAAGCCGATCTGGCTTATGATCTGCAGAAATACAAGACCAATCAGGCAGTCAAGGCGGAAGAAATTCAGGTTATGGTCGTTGAAAAGGAACGCATGATCTCGGTGCAGGAAAAGGAAATCGCCCGCAGGCAGAAAGAACTGGATGCGACGATCAACAAACCGGCGGATGCCGAAAAATACAAGATCGAAACGCTGGCCAACGCGCAGCGCTACAAGATCATGACAGAAGCCGACGGACATGCCAACGCAACCAAGAGCATCGGCATCGGCGAGGCGGAAGCCAACCGGGCCAAGGGTCTGGCCGAGGCCAACGTCATCCTGGCCACTGGAACATCGGAAGCCGAAGCAATGGCCAAGAAGGCGGAATCGTGGAAGGCATACAACCAGGCGGCCGTCACGCAGCTGATCATCGAAAAATTGCCGGAACTGGCGCGCGCAATTGCCGAGCCGCTTGCAAAAACTGAAAAAATCGTGGTGATCAACTCGGGAGGCGAATCCGCCGGAGCGTCCAAAATTACGAAGGACGTGACCAACGTGATCGCACAATTGCCGCCGGTGATTGAGGCGTTAAGCGGCATCAAGCTGGAAGATCTGGTGACCAAACTGCCCAAACTCGGCGACCCAAACGAAAAGCAGGAATAAGCGATTTTGTCGCGCGCAACAAAACTGGCGCTTGATGCAGAAAAGAAGATCCCCGCCGGAAAAGGCATGTTCGAAACCGCCGGCGGGGATATTTTTTTACCCGCCGTCTCCGATGTGCGGTATCACCTTGTCCACCCGGAAATAGATCAGAAAATTGAATTGATAAGAACATCCTTTGTGTGGGGTGAAGTACGTTAAGCGACCTCTTGAGAGTCAAGAAGATTGTGGGCATAAGGCTGTATAGATGATCCCGCTGAAGGCATTCGGCAACATTGGTTCTATTAAGAAATCTCCTCTCTTCGCGGTGACCTGTAAACTGATCGCCTGCAACATCAGGAGATGGGCAAAGTCCCATTTTTCCTTTTTCAAGCGGCTTTTACAGTTCCTTTTGGATGCGCTGTGGAGATTTATACAGAATGCGCAAGTGCTGTCAGCTGAGAATCGGTTTTGCTCGCAAACTTGTATTTTGTGAGCTCAAAAAATGGCACTTACTTCTCAAGAATCAAATTATCAATTCAGTCTGATTAAATCGTATGCACCGTCCGAGCCTGGGGCTTCAATGATCGCGGGCAGCTGGGAGACGGCACCACGACAAATCGTCTGGCGCTCGCGAGTTTTTTCAAAACCAAAAACCCTGGCCAACTACTCTAACCCAATCTGTATAAACACAGGGGTGCAGTTCAGTTGATTATCTGGTTGACGATCATGTGAATCATGTTGCGGGGCCATCGACCTTCTTTATTTTTCCAGCAGTTTATTTCTAATAATGTAGTCGGAAAGTACCTCAGCAACTATCTGTTCTCCCGCTTTATTCCAGTGCAGATTTATAAAATAATAGGTGTCGTTCCCGGTTTTAGCGGCAGCTTTTAACTCACTGGTCAAATCGACTATGGGAATTCCCGCATTCTTACAAATATCGCTGATGATCTTGTTAGGCAACATGAGGTCGTAATCGTGGTCATTCAGACTATATTTCTTTTTAATTTCCGCCCAATATAAATGCTCGTAGACTGGCACGATGGAGGGTGCAACGGCAATCATGAAAGTAGCACCATTTTTTTTACAGAAATCATTTGTCTCTTTGATAATTTCACCCATGAGGCGATAAGACTCTTTGGTGCGGGCATCCGCGTTTTTACGACACAGGAACACTTCCGCCGGTACAACATTAAATTCATGTTTCCTTAGCTTAATGGTTTTGTTGATGAAGTCGACAAAATGTGACCTCGGCATCCCGCAGATTTTCCGAGAATCCGAGAAAGTGTGCTTTTTAGACAACGGTACGGGGATGCCCGAAAACTGCAATTTCCCTCTGTTATCGATGAAGGCTTTTGGCCTTTTATATCCGTCCAGCTCATCGGATAATCCACTAATATCATTAAAATCATTGCCAAGAAATATAACCATGACCACCAGATCCGGTTGATATTTAATGGCTCTTTTTCGCAAAAGGAGAAGCTCCTGGGCGGGCCCATATCCGTTGACGCCGAAATTAAGAACTTCGGTGTTTTTCAACAGTTTAAATTCCATAATCTCCGTAAACGCGTCGGAAACATCAACACCCATGCTGCTGACGAATGAATCACCGAGAATCACGATTCTTTTCTTCCCGGCGGGTTTGGCCAGGCTGTATTCTATATCCCTCATGCCGGCGGAGTTGATGGAGATCATAGTTTTGAATTCATGTTTAGATACATAAACACCTGTCTTGCCGGGAATCATTTGCCAACCGAGCTCGTTGTGGTATTCAAAAAGTGTCTTATGTTCCGATACACCGGTTATAGGGGTATAAAAGACTCGAAAGAATGCTTCGGTACCCGCAAAAATAATAATCAGCGTCAGCAAAAGAATGGAAATATTTATTGTTAAATCTTTCTTCCTGAATAAAATCAAGGCTAGGCCGATGCCAATCATGAATATCTCCGCGATACGGATATTCATCTTATGATGCTGTTCCAGTCCCGTGTCCGGACATAACAGAAGAGAAAGAATGTGTTCGTTACAAAGGAGACCGATTAAAATCAGGATGATTCCTAAAATAATAACAAATATTTCATGCTTTGGGGAAGTGTTGTTCATTATTGATAATTTATTCTATTCTGTAGTATTTAACTTGAATTCTAATTGATAAGAACTTCCTTTG
>CAYWRV010000159.1:0-4508 GCA_964460865.1 uncultured Smithella sp.
AATCCGGCATCTGGTCGTTTTTCTCATCCGTTCAACTGGCTATTGTTCTTTTGTCCCTGATCGCGTTTTTTGCGCTTGTCGGCACGATTGTGCCTCAGCGGGAAGCGGCGGTGGAGCTTGGTGCGCGCATCCCGCCCGGCCTGTTTTCATTTTTGCACAAAATTCAGATTTTTGATCTGTACCATTCGGTATGGTTCTTTCTTCTGATGGGTCTTTTGGCGGTCAGTTTGATCATTTGTTCTCTGGACCGTTTTCCCATGGCCTGGCGTCGTTTCCGCCTGCGGCCGTCTCCCCGGTCGGAAGAAATATGGAAGAGCATTTCCCCGACCGATAAATTTCAGGCACAGATCGCGCTCGGGAAGGCGGCGGACATAGTCGAGAGAATCTTCAGGAAAAAGTACCGTTCAGCCATTCGCGAGGACTCATCTGAAGAGGTTTATCTCACAGCCCGCAAAGGGCGCTTTTCTGTTTTCGGCGTCTATATCGTTCACTTTAGCATCTTGGTTCTCATTGCCGGAGCTATGATCGGGTCGATTTTCTCCATGGAGGCGTTTGTCAATATTACAGAAGGGGAAACTGCGGATACGGTTTTTATTCGCGGCGGTGAGCGCATGACACTTCCTTTTTCCATCCGCTGCGACAAGTTTACACTGGAGCTGTACGAAAACGGTGCGCCGAAAACCTTTCAATCCGACCTGACTTTTTTTAAGGAAGGCAAGCCGATGTATTCAGGCGAGCTTCGCGTCAATCATCCTATCGAGTTTGAAGGATTCAGGCTTTATCAGGCAAGCTATGGAGAGGCTCCGGGCGGTAAGGCGACGCTGGCGCTTTCACGGCCGGGAGCAAGGCAGGAAATCATGAACGTCGCTGCCGGTTACACATTTGATCTTCCCGGCGGGGAGGGGACATTCGAGGTTTTAAAAGTCGAACAAAATCTCATGAATATGGGGCCGGCGCTCAAACTCGTTGTCCGATCCGGCAAGCGCGAGGAGGTGTTTTTTGTTTTCCGGCACATCGATCAAATCAAAGAGATGAATCCCGGCATCATCGAGCAGGTACCGATGTTCAATCCAAGCCTTTTTCGACCCTACACCTTTTCACTCATGGGGCTCGAGGAAAAATACTTTACCGGCCTGCAGGTCAGAAAAGACCCGGGTACGCCGGTGGTCGCCTTTGCCGCAGTGCTTCTGGTGGGGGGGCTTTTGCTTATCCTGTTTACCTATACCCGCACCGTGTGGGTGCGCCTGAAAAGCATGGATGACGGCGTGGAGGTTGTCGTCACGGGGCGAAGCTACGCCAACAAGGCCGGCCTGGAAAAAGAACTCAAGTATCTGCTGGCGGAGCTAAAAGACAACCTGGAGAGGCCTGCATGATCAACACGACTATTTTGAGCTGGGTGACATTTGTTTATTTTGCGGCATTTGTCTTTTATCTTTTTCGGATGGTGCTGGGCCGTGAATTCTGGGGTACGGCGGCCGTCTGGATTGCCAGGGCGGGCCTTGTCGCACACACAGCCGGTCTTATCATCCGCTGGAAGGCTTCCTACGATATCGGTGCAGGTCACGCACCATTGTCCAATTTTTATGAGTCACTGGTGTTTTTCGCCTGGACGATCGCACTGCTTTATCTGCTGATGGAGTGGCGCCTGAAAAACCGCAGCATCGGCGTATTTGTGATGCCCATCGCCTTTTTGATCATGGCCTATGCCTCGATTGCGCCGGGCATCAATCAGCAGATCGAGCCTCTGATACCCGCCCTGCAGAGTAACTGGCTGACCTCCCATGTGCTGACCTGTTTTATGGGCTATGCGGCATTTACCGTCGCGTTCGCGCTGGGGATCATGTTCCTCATCAAAAGCGCCACCGGTACGGGGCGTGCCGCCTCCGGCATATTCGTCCGGCTTTTACCCTCTGAATATCAGATGGACGAGTTAATATATTCCAGTGCTGTCCTGGGATTTATTTTCCTTACTCTGGGCATCGTGACCGGATCGGTATGGGCTCATTATGCCTGGGGCTCCTACTGGAGCTGGGACCCGAAAGAAACCTGGTCACTGATTACCTGGATCGTTTACGCGGTCATGTTGCACGCCCGCCTGGTGCGGGGCTGGCGGGGAAAACGCATGGCCTGGATGTCCATCATCGGCTTCGGCTGTGTTTTGTTCACCTATCTGGGGGTGAATCTCCTGCCGAGCCTGCACAGCTATATGACCTGATACGGTACTGAAAACACACATGCCCCGCCCGTAGGACCGGTGCGGGGCATGTTTTGTTCATGGGGCATGGCCTGTTCAGATTTTCCGTTCCTGGATGAGGCCGTCGCCGAAGGTCGGCATCTTTTCAATTTCCGCCTGGTCGTCAAACTCTTTGTCGATACCGGCCAGATAGCGGGCAAGTCTTTTTCTCGTATCGTAATCATACTCGATGCCCAGCGCGATTGTCTCCATGATCGGCGATCCGCCGCCGTGCACACCGGCTATCTCATACCAGGCGGTCATGGGAGAGGCGCCCACATTTTCCACTAGCTTCCAGATTTTCAGTGAGTCCTCGGCGGAAATGTTCGGGTTTCTGACGATGAATTTTTCGAGCTTATCTTTCACCGCTCCATAGTTGAAGTCCTCGCCGAAGGGAAGCGTCACGCCGATGCCGCCAGCGATTTCCGTGAGTGTGTTGTATTCATGATAGATCAGCTCGCCGGTGAGCCTTCTGCCGACGTTGGCGTAAATATTGTTCGGGAAAAAAACACCGGAGGCGGTTTTTTCACCGAACACAGCGGCTGCCACACCCGCGGCAAACGCCAGTTCCGCCGCTCCGGCATACTCGGTGAGCTTCTCGCGCACGTGGGCGACCTTTTGTACACCGTTGGCCTCGGCTGCCAGCGCAGCCACGCCGCAGAGGATGTCGGACACGCCGGGCTTGCAGCCGCTGTAGCTGTGGCGATGGGAATCGGCAAACAAAAGCGCCAGCCTTCTGCCGAATTCCCATTCACCGCACATGAACACCCGCTCGTTGGGGATAAAACAGTTGTCGAAGATGACAACCGAGTCGGAGACACCGTATTTACAAAACGGAGAGCTCTCCGGGTCGTCTTTTTCTCTTAGCCATACCGGCCTTGTGACCAGAGTCATACCCTCCCAGTCTCCCGGTACGGCGAAAGCGACGGCGAAGTCCGCATCGTCTTCCATCAGCGCTCTGGTGGGAAGAACGAATATCTCATCGGCATAGGCGGCCTGGGTGATCGACATCTTGAAACCGCTGACGACAATCCCGTCTTTTAGCCTCTCCACAATGTGTACATACTGATCCGGATCCGGCTGCTGGCTGGGTCTTTTAAGCCGGTCGCCCTTGGCGTCTGTCTGGGCGCAGCAACCATCCAGATCTTTTTCCTGATATTCACTGATGAAATTGATGAAGCGCTGGTGGTAATTTGTCCCTTTGGCCATATCGATTTCCTTGGTACAGATAGCAAGTGCGTTGATTGCGTCATGGCCCATGCAGCGCTGGATACAGCCGCCCACCCGTCTGGCCGTGAGGCGGATGAGTTTTTGCTTCTGCATCAGGTCGTAGGGATTTTGAGGCAGATGGGACCAGCGGTTGATCTCCCCGCCTGTCACGGATGAGGTCGCTGTGGCCAGCCCCTTCCATTTGGGATCCTGAGCGACGTCAAAGGTAAGATCCAGAACGCGTACGCCCGGTATCAGCCGCGGGTCATCTCTTCTGACCATTTTCCCGCCGATACACACGTTGGGCTTCATGTTGAAGAGTCTTTCACGGTATTGTTCTTTTGTTCTGAGCATTGTTTTTTCTCCTTTATATTTATTTAGTTATGGTCTTTTGTTATCTGGCAATATGTCTTTGGTCCCGTTAGCCTTTCGGGTGAGTGATTACATCTGAACGCATGTATTTAATGAGCTGCGAGCAGGCGCTCAAACGACTCGGATGTTAATAGATGTCAGGACCCGATCAACCGCACGAAAAGTTGTCACTGATTCGGCAGGCTTGCGTCGAAATTATGTAAAACTGAAAATCCAGTTTATCCATTTTTGAGTAAACCCAGTACCTCGTTGATATCCGGCAGCTCCCTGATCGGATAAACTTTCACGAAGATGGCTTTGCGCTTCTCATCTAAAATGATATTGGCGCGTTCGGAAATGCCTGCTTTTTCGATGAAAATGCCCAGCTTCGCCGCGAGGCCGCCATGAGGCCAGAAATCCGCCAGCAAGTCAATTTTTTCCATACCCAGACTCTGGGCCCAGGCTTTTTTGCAAGGGACGGAATCCACCGAAAGGCCCAGTGCGACGGTATTGAGTTTCCGGAAGACATCAAAGTTGGCCTCCAGAGATTGCATCTGTCGGGCGCAGACCTCTGTCCAGGCCAGCGGGTGAAACGACAGCAGCAGCTTTTGTCCCGCTATCGCGGCCGTATCCACAACCGCCTCCGTGTGACTCTTTAATGAAAAATCACCAAACACATCTCCGATTTTTATTCTGGTCATAAATCACCTCTCTC
>CAYWRV010000160.1:0-1216 GCA_964460865.1 uncultured Smithella sp.
CCTCCTCCGAAGTTACCCGGCGATCCATCGGCTCGCAGCACGCGGTGACAGGGAATGACAATGGGAAAGGGATTGTTGGCCAGCGCCGTGCCCGCCGCACGGGACGCGCGCGGGTTGCCGGCTTTGGCGGCAAGCCCGCCATAGGTAATAACTTTACCGCGGGGAATTTTATAAGTCTGCCTGAGCACCCGGGACGGAAACCCGGAAAGCTTCGACCAGTTCAGGAAGGCCGGGTCGAAGTTAATTTTTCGCCCTTCATACAGGCCCGCAATCGCCTGGTCCAGACCCAGAGGAATTTCTTTCGGTCCGAGGGCAATGCCGGGAAAATCGCGGGCTATCCGGCGGGTCATTTTTTCCTTGCCCGGTAGATAAATGAACTCTACCAGCGGACCGGCATCCGTTTGCCGCCAGACGAGGCCGATTTCTTCCTTCCCTGATTCGATAATCTGATAATTCATTTTCCTTCCTTTCCGGACGGCTACAGGAAAAGCACCAGCATAGCCCGTCAGGTGTTTATTTTTATTATTTCTACACCCTACAGCCCTTGTTCCACAAGGATTTTAATGGCGATGATGATCAAAACCAGACCACCGGCAACATCCACTTTGTAGCCAAGCAGACGCGCCAGCGCTTTCCCGAAAATCATGCCGACCGCAGTCATCACAAAACACACCACTCCGATGACGACGCTGGGAAGCAAGATGGGGTTTTTCAGAAGAGAAATACTGAGTCCCGCCGCCAGCGCATCGATGCTGGTGGCCACGGAAAGCCCCAGAAGTGGCCACCCCCTGGTCAGATCGGCTTTTTGTCGGGGCTCATTTTTTGAAAAGCCATCATAAATCAGCTTTCCGCCGACCGCCGCCAGAAGGACAAAAGCAGCCAGGTGGGCATATTTGTAAATAAGGTCGGCAATCGTCGTGCCTGCCAACCAGCCCAGAAGGGGCATGATGAACTGGAAAAACCCGAAGGCGAAAGAGAGGCGTAGAACCGGGCGCCACGTTCTTTGCCCGGAGGCGGCTCCGGCGGCGATTGCCACGGAAAAGGCGTCCACCCCCAGAGCAATCGCCAGGAGAAATATAGTTATCAGACTCATCTTGACCAACGATCTTTAAATCTTCACAAGCGGCTGTGTTATAACCACAGGGCAGGACAAAAGTAAACGATGAGAAAACACGGAAAGCAATCAGACGCTCTCCTTCGACGAGCTCAGGACAGG
>CAYWRV010000160.1:1316-4500 GCA_964460865.1 uncultured Smithella sp.
GATGAGAAAACACGGAAAGCAATCAGACGCTCTCCTTCGACGAGCTCAGGACAGGCCCTTCGACAAGCTCAGGACAGGTCCTTCGGCGGGCTCAGGGGAGCGGGGTTTTATTGACTGTTCGTGTCCTGCTTTATTAGCCGTTCTTGGTGTGTCTTTAATGGCCGTTCGTGCTGAGCCTGTCGAAGCATGAACGGCGAATCACGAACTACAAGCTAATCGCCAGCCGCGAACCCTCCAATCTTCTAATCCTCCAATCCTCTAATCTTCTAACCCTCCACCATTCCCCAGCTACCGCCTTTCAAAATCTCTGCCCCAGATACAGATAGACCGATGAGTGTCTTCTTTCCGCCTGGCCGTAAGCCAGATACACAGGCCCCAGAAATGTTTTCATTCCTACAAATAAACTGCCGGCCAAAATGAGCGAGTCGAAGTTAATGTCGCTGCGCCTTGTCCAGACATTGCCCGCCTCGATAGATGCCCCCAGATAAAAAGGCATATTGAGACCGCCCAGTCCCAGAGAGGCCAGTTCGCGATAGGCGATCAGGCGCGCCAAGCCGGTGTGACGGCCGTATATTTCATCGCTTGAATAACCGGACAAATTCAAAAAACCTCCCAGAGGATAGGTGTCCTGCACGGGCAGATCGTCATTATCGAGAGTGACACGAAAATCCACTCCGGGAACAAACGTGAAGCGCCTCCAGGTGAAAGCCGTCATCCAACGCAGGCTGAGCGTCTGCACATTTATATCGGATCCCAGCGCCCTCATGTTATAGTCCCACTTGAGCCGGGCATCCGTGCCGCTTAAAGGAAACACGTAATTGTCGAGTTTGCTGTAGGCCAGCGAAGTGAAAACGCTCGCGCGATTATACATTTGAGTTTCGTAATATGGCTGGCCGATGAGCTGTCTGACTCTGCCACGCTCGCGGCGCACACCGGCACGCAGCTCTCCCCAGTTGCCGAATTGCCGGCCCGCGTCCAGGCCGAAGCGGGCGGAATTGGATCTGTGCTGGCTCAGGATGTCGCCGTTTTCGCTGTAGTTATTTATATTGCGGACGTAATATTCGATATTGGCTGCCAAAAAGAACTTCAGCTCTTCATCCAGCGGCTGATACAGCTCGGTGTAAATCCGCGGAGAAGTGCCGATGCGCCCCTCCACACGCCACTCGCCCGCCAGCCTGTTGAGGGCGGCTTTTGTAAACTGGCCGGTCAGAGCGTAGGAACTTTTTCCTCTGAAGTTGTCCTCAAAGCCGATGCCGAAGCGCAGATAATTAGGGCCCCAGGATTTCTCGACCGGCTCGATGACAATGCCCGTCTTCCCTTCCTTTTCAGCCAAACGGAAATTCACCCTCTCGAACGTGTCGATGCCATATATACGGTCGATATTCTCCTTCAGTTTCCGCCAGCGCAAAACCGCATTCATTTTCAAATCGATGTGCGCGTTGATGACCCAGTCCGGAAGCGAGGTTTTGTTGTCCAGCTCGACAAATTCCAGCGAAACATCCTCGTCTTCGGGTTTTCTTTGCGCGGCCAGAAAAGACTCGTAACGCTGCTCATCGGCGGAAAAGCGCGCCAGATCGTCTCTGGCGGCCTGTGCAGCCGCCAGGCCGCTGCCCACCGCTTCGGCCGCCCGCGTGAAATCACCGGTGGAGATATCACCCAGATCGGGCTGAATTAAAACGTCATTTTCGCGTAACGAGCGGATCTGTTCGGCGGTGTTACGCTGCACCATGATGGTGATGAGCTGCGAGGTGATCCCGACCGACGAAGTCAGCTCGTCGCGCCCGGCGAGTGCCGTGCCGATATCCACGGCAATGATGACATTGGCCCCCATGCGCCGCGCAGTATCCACCGGCAGATTATTGGAAACACCGCCATCCACCAGCATTTTGCCGTCTATTTCCACCGGCGCGAAAACGCCCGGAATCGACATGCTAGCGCGGATGGCCGAGACCAGCTCTCCCTTATCCAGCACCACCGCCTCGCCCGTTTCGATATCGGCGGCTAGGGCGCGAAAAGGAATTCTCAAATGATCAAAGTCCGTTACGTTTTCCGTATGCAACAAAACGGACTTCAAAACCATATTGAGATTTTGCCCCTGCAGGAGCCCTTTGGGCATGGCCAAGCGACCGTCTTTGAGCCCCAGGTCGAAATCGATCAGATACTGGGATGCATCCTGTTTACGGCGGAAAGTGAGATCACTGGGCAGCGGCTTGTCGCGGAAAATATTATTCCAGTCAAGCGAGGTCATAATATTTTCAATATCATCAGGCGACAGGCCCGCCGCATACATGCCGCCGACAATCGCGCCGATACTGGTGCCGGCAATGCAATGAATCGGGATCCTCATTTCCTCGAGCACTCGAAGTACTCCGATATGAGCCGCGCCGCGCGCACCGCCGCCGCTCAACACCAGGCCGACCTTCCAGCCACCTTCCGGCGCGGGAAAGCTTTGGGGCGAATCATCCGCTAAAACCAAAGAGGCAAGTGATGGGACAAGTAATAAGATCAAAAATACCGCACAGACACAAAAAGACCGGCGGATGAGACCGGGAATCCATGGAGATTTAACCATAATGTATCCAGATGAAACTGTATTTTATTTGCCGCTTCTTCACGGCTCGAGGAGTATAGAAGGGGCCGCCTGCCCGGTCAAGAAATTTCCCGCCATTTGCTCAATCAGGAAACATATTACGTGATGTGAGAATAATGTTTGCTACTGGGGCAAAAACGTTGCTGCCGAAGCTGTAAAACAAATCAACAGCCGGGAGGACTTTCTACTTACCGTTTATGATGAGCTTTAATGTACGTTCGTGGTGAGCTTTAATTGCCGTTCGTGCTGAGCCTGTCGAACCATGAACGAGACGAACCCTATTGCACGTTCGTGGTGAGCCTGTCGAAGCACGAACGGACAGACTCAACAGCTCCGCCCCCTTCGACAAGCAGGGCAGGCTTCGACAAGCTCAGGACGAGCAGGATTATTTGAATATTCCTCTAAAATTCGCTCAGTTTTACTTGCCGTTCGTGGTGAGCCTGTCGAACCATGAACGAGACGAACCCTATTGCACGTTCGTGCTGAGCCCGTCGAAGCACGAACGGACAGACTCAACAGCTCCGCCCCCTTCGACAAGCTTGAAGTGGCATAGTAATAGCGGACACCTTGAAAAGGATGATATAGAGACTAACA
>CAYWRV010000161.1:0-4500 GCA_964460865.1 uncultured Smithella sp.
ATGAACTTTATCGGGTCATACTCTGCCGCCATGTACGACCTGATGCGCGGCAAAGAAAGAAAGCGCTGGCTGTCGTTTGCCGGCCACTTCCTCGATGTGGTCAACCGCAGGGCGCCCACGCCGCGTGTCTATCCGCCGCTTAAGGCCTCACCGGCCGCCTACAGCCCCGGCAGGACGGCCGTCGATATTGAAGCGCAGGATAAACGGATTTTGATTCTCCAAGACGGGCAAGAACCGTCAGGCAACACAGACGCGATGGTCGCACAGCTGGCCGCCTGCTTCCGCGGCACCGCTGATGTGGCAAGCCTCATGGACCTGGACATCAAAGGCGGCTGTCTGGGCTGCTGCAAGTGCGGTCTGGATAATGTCTGTGATTACCAGGACAAAGACGGCTTTGTGAATTTTTACGAAGACAAAGTGAAAAAAGCGGACGTTGTTGTTTTCGCAGGTGCCATCCACGATCGCTACCTCTCTTCGTGCTGGAAGATGTTTTTCGATCGCTCCTTCTACAACACGCACACACCCACACTGTCGGGCAAACAAATCGCCTATCTGATTTCCGGCCCGCTGGCGCAGCTTCCCAATTTGCGCCAGATCCTCGAGGCATACGCCGAGTTTCAGGAGGCGGACCTGGCGGGTATCGTCACGGATGAGGCGGACGATTCGACCGAAACGGACATGCTTGTGGAGGAACTGGCCCGGCGGCTGGCCGGGCCCGGCGGGAAGCCGATTCAGCCGATGACTTTCCTGGGGGTAGGGGGGAGAAAAATTTTTCGCGACGAGATCTACGGCATGCTGCGTTTTGTCTTTCAATCCGATTGGCGCTACTACAAGAAGCACGGCTATCTTGATTTTCCGCAAAAGAACTTTAAAGTACGCCGCATGAACATGATGATGATGATACTGACCAAAATTCCACCCGTTCGCAAAAAATTTCTGAAGATGCTAAAAGAGCAGATGGTCAAGCCGTTGAAATATGTCGCCCAAAACAAATGACGCGCCACATGCGCTAAAGTGTGATTGAAGGTTCGGAGACAGCAACATCAATTGACGGTTGCAACCTGTGACATCCATTTGCCAGGCAGCTTTTGGTTGCAATCAAACCGGTGCCAATCTCTGCTTTGCTGCTTGACCGGGCCGTGATGGCAAGTTTCAAAACATATTTTCGTGACTTATACCTGCACTGACATGAAAATGACTTAAGAAAAATTGCCTATGGTCCTTCTGATTGTCATACTTGCCGCACTTGCCTTTATCTTTGTCCTGATATTTGCGGCAAAGGCGCTAAAAGGGGAAAAATCGCGGCCGCCGGCGGCAGCATCCGTCCCCACCACCAAACAAAAACCTCTTCAGAGAGTTTCAACGACCGCGGCATCATCTCAAAGCTCTTCAGCATCCTCCGTTCTCCACAAAGAAATCCGGCAGTATTTAATCAACGGGGTCAGTTTGATTTTCGATGAAAAAGCGCCCGCAACCGATAAGAGTCTGATACCCCGCACACTCGAGCAGATTGACGCACAGGTCCTCGAAACCGTATCCGGGCATCTGGCGGGAATGGATCAATTCCGTATCCGGCAGGCGCGTCTCGAGAAATATCTGAATGACCCGACCGTCCAGATGGCGGATCTGTCCAAAGGCATCACCTCCGATCCCCTGATGACCGCAAAGGTCCTCAAAATGGTCAATTCGTCTTATTTCGGCATGACACAAAAAGTCGACTCCATCAGCCACGCACTGATGATTCTTGGAATGCAAAACATTAAAAACATTGCGTACCGCGAAGGCATGCGCGGACTTTTTGAGACGGGCACCATGAAAGACAAAGCCGCGTCGTTGTGGAAGCATGCGAATCTGGTGAGTGTTTGCACGCAGCATTTTTTTGACCTGTTTGCCGGACTGAACCGGGGAACACTCTTCACTCTGGGCATCGTTCACGACATCGGGAAATTGGTTCTGGCAGAGACATCCCGCCATCTGCCGGGAGGACGCGATCGCGAAGGCGAATATACGATGGACCTTCTGATTACCGAGGAGGATCAGCTCTTCGGCATCAATCACGCGCTCATCGGGGGATGCGCCCTCGAACGCTGGAACTTCTCGGAGTTGATGATCATGGTTGTCAACAACCATCACATACCGTCATACACTGAGCTCGATCTTGCGGGCCTCGACCCTGAGACCCTCAGGTATGTACTGGCCCTGTTCCTCTCGGACCAAATGGCCAGGCTATTTACCAACTGGACCGGAGGAATGGCCCAGATCTACCCCCTTGACGAATCTTATGTTGACCTTGTTGACAGAAAAAGACTGGTGAATAAAGTCATCGATATAAACTTCATCAATCAAATGTTCGCGGCGGAGGCTCTTTCCATCTCTGAGCAGGGGCCATGAAGGCATCGCTCAGCCGGGACGGCAAAATCCGGCAACACATATGTTGTCCCCGGCACTAACTGTCTTTTGGAACAGTGGGAGGTCTCAGAAAAAATGCCAGCACACAACCGCCAAATAAAAGAGCCACGGCGATGGCAAAAGGCAGGCGATAGCCGTCTGTCCGGTCAAAAAGGAATCCCGCAAAAAGAGGCCCAGCAGCGCTGGCGATCGTTACCACGGGCGCAGTCCATCCCACGATCCGGGAAAAATTCGTCCTGCCGAAATACGCGCCGATGAGATTGGGCCTGATGACGATCAAGCCGCCAAAACCAATACCGGTGAGAACGGAGTAGGCATAAACAAAGACAATCTCCCTTGCATTCATCAGAGACACTACACCCAGTATCATGAGGCCTAAAAAAGCCATGACCAGGTGTCTGCCGTCGAATCTCAACCCCAAAACGCCGCTTATCATTCTGCCCAGAATGCTCATACCCAGCATCAGGCCCAGGGCCTGGGCGGACAACATCGGCCGGTAACCCAGATCCTGAAGATAAACTACCTGGTGAGTGACCAGCATCAGGTAAACAAAAAAAAGCAGCGAGAACAGGGCGACGATGATCCATAGAAACGGTGAGAGAAGCGCATCCCGAAGGCTCCAATCCGCCACGGTGGATTGAGAGGAGCTTTCGGCAACATCTGTGGTAGCGGACACACCCGGGGTCAGGGCCATGCTGTCCCGGAACTGTCCCATCTCTTCAGGCGTATTGCGGATCATGAACCCCGCCAGCACCACCCCCAGAAGCAGATGAAATCCCGCCAGACAGACCCAGCTTTGGCGCCATCCAAGCGAAGAAATCAAAAAACTGATAAGCGGCGGCATGACCAATCCGCTGGCCCCGCCGGCAGCAAATAAAAACCCCAGCGCTAGGGATCTTTTTTGTAAAAACCAGTTGTTGATCACGGTTGTCGCGCTCAAATATTCGGAAAAAGCCATACCCACGCCGCACATGATCCCGAAAAAAATGTAGATGTGCCAGATTTGGCTCACCTGCGACATACCCAGCAGCCCCAGCGATGCAATTATATTTCCCCAAACGATGTTTTTTCTCGCACCGAAGCGCGCCACGGTTAATCCGGCCACAGGCGAGAGCAGGCCGCCGATCATCAGAAAAAACGTGTAAGACGAGGAAAGCATGGACCGGCTCCAGCCAAAGGTTTGGCCGATGGAAGGAAGAAAGACGCCGAAGGAATAGGTAACATTCCCGCAGATACTGCCGTAGGCCAGCATGACGCCCGCCAGTACCAGCCAGCCTGAAAAACGATGATGTCCGGACCGGGATAAAAAAATCATAAACCTCGATAAACTCTTTCTTTTGTAGCGGCAAGCTATAAAAATCGCTCAAACCAGTTAATCACTAATTAAACAACAAACAAAATTGAATTTATTTTTCATTCCCAACGCCGGGGAAAAAGGATAAAATACCACCTGTAAAAGCGCGGAGCGGGAAACCGCATTAAAAAATCACCCTTTTGCCTGAAAGGAGCTCATATGACCGGCTCTGACGTATTAGTGGTGGTACCGCACAGCGGTGTGGCCATTCCGCCGGAAATTTCACTTGAAGATCTCACGGAAGACTTCACGGCGCTTTTGAAAAACGTCGACTGGTTCACGCAGTGGCTCTATGACTTTAGAGACATTCTGGGGAACCGCCAGCTGGTCTTCCCCTATTGCAGCATTTTGCTCGATGCCAACCGCGACCCGGCGGATCTCGACGAGTGCGTGCCGGTGAGGGATGTTTTCGGCCGTCCGATCTATCACCCCGCCTATGAACCGTCGCCCTCCATGCGCGCCGCCTGGTCGGACAAGTACTTAAAGCCGTTTCACCGCAGCATTGAAGAAAGCATTACCGCGGGCGCGGGCCTGATCTTTGACGGACATGCCACCATCACCGCCCGCGGCGTGGCTGAAAATCAGATCGACCTGATGAATTTTCAAAAAATGCCGGGTGACGATAAACCCCTGTATTACTGCCCCGACGTCATTGTGGAAACCTACTCAGAAGAATTGAGACGGCGTCTTCCGGATGTACTCGTAACCGTAAATGCCTCTGAATATGTCCATGTGCA
>CAYWRV010000162.1:0-4485 GCA_964460865.1 uncultured Smithella sp.
GGAGGTGATGTCTGGCAATAACAAACTCGGTGTGTTTTCACAACCTCATAATTTGCCCGATCGCGCTCCTTCAGCGGGCGTGCTTAATCTTTGGGGCCGTTTTTGGAGAAGTCGCGCACACTCGCGACCGCTTTATTGTGCTCATCGAGTGTGGCAGTGAAAATATGGGTTCCGTCGCCACGGGCGACAAAATACAGACAGTCTGTCCGTTCAGGATCGATGACCGCACGAAACGAGTCCAGACCCGGATTGCTGATGGGTCCGGGCGGCAGACCGCGAATGAGGTAAGTGTTGTAGGGTGACTCCCTCAGGTAGTGGCGGCGCAGGATTTTGCCGTTGAATCCTTCAAGATCATAAACCGTAGTGGGATCGCTCTGCAGAGGCATTTTCTTTTTCAGTCTGTTGTGAAAAACGGCGGCGATGAGCGGTTTTTCCTGAGAGTTGGCCGCCTCTTTGCCTACAAGGGAGGCGAAGGTGACCAACTGATGAGGGTCCAGGCCTTTTTCCCCGGCTTTGTTTATCATCTCCGGCGGTATTTTTTTCCAAAAACGGTCAATCATGCTTTTCATGATCATCCTCGGTGTCATCGAGCGCTCGAAAAAATATGTGTCGGGGAAGAGGTAACCTTCCGCCGAGTCGGCGAGGATGCCCTCAGCTGAGAGAAAACCTTTGTCATAGGCAAGTCTTAAAAATGCCTCTTCGTCAACGAGCCGGCGCTCTTTGAGGTAGGAGGCGATCTGCTTGATTGTCCAGTCCTCAATAATTACGGCGCGATGTTTCATGGTTTCACCGCGCACGAGCTTGTCGATTAATTTTGAGGGGGAAAGCAGGGGCGATAATTCATACTCGCCGGCGCGGATTTTCTTTGTCACTCCTTTTACCCGCGCCAGGGCGAAAAACAGCGGGCGGTTCTTCACCAGCCCTGCACCGGCTAGAATATTGGATGCCTGCAGAAAACCGGCGCCGTTGGGGATGTCCACGACCACGGGCGGGCCGCCCGAGCGGTCAATCGGCGCTCTGGCGTAGAAAAAAAGCGTCAGGGCGAACATGATGGCACCGACAGCCGCAAAAAGTGCGACACCTGAAATTATAGCCGGAAATTTATTTTTCATCATATTTTATTGACGTCCGGGATTGATGGTTTGGGGTAAATGGTTACAGGAAAAACTTCTTATTACTTTTTGCCTTCATTATCCAGAAAATTTTGCAGGATGATGCAGGCTGCCAGTTTATCCACTTTTTCCTTTCTTTTTCGCCAGTGCACGCCGCATTGTGCCATAATCTCCTGGGCTTCTTTTGTGGACATGGCCTCCGGCCATCTGACCACCGGCAGTGAAAAAGTTTTTTCAAGCAAACCGGCAAAGCGGTTTACCTTTTCGCATTGAATGCCCTCGGAGCCGTCGAGCCGCACGGGGTAGCCGATGACAATTTTTTCCACCGAGTAGCGGCTTAGACACTGCTGCAAAACATCCAGATCATGCTTTTTTGTTTTACGGATCAAAGTGGGCAGGCCCTGAGCCGTCATACCAAGCTCATCACATACGGCGAGCCCGATTCGTTTTTCTCCGTAATCCAGTCCCAAAATACGCAAATTGACACCTCTTTGTTCATTGCCTAGCAATTTCATTGTTCTTTTTCAATACTTAATAAAGCTTCGCGGGAGGGGAAAAACTCCCGGTTGCGATGTCGGCAAGTGGCGGCCAAGACGCTAAACGGCCGATTTTAAGCGCTCCGCGGCAGAAAAAAGGAGGGAAGAACAGGGGGGTGCGGGTGCGTGATCGAGGTTCAGGGTGATTTCCGGTGCAAAAAAGGTCAAAAAAGAGCCAATCTGTCTGTTTATTTTTCCTGTTTGGGTCAGTTTAGTCTGGAAAACATTCATTTTTTTCTTGACAAAGGTATTTTCCATCTCTATAGTCGGCCTTGTGGAGTAAAGTGGTTTATTGTGGAGGGGAATTCCGTGTCCGTGTTTCGTGGGCAATATCACCATGGTATCGACGAAAAGGGAAGAATAATCTTTCCCTCGCGCTTCCGTGAGATTTTTGCCGAGCATTATGAAAATAAAATGGTCATCACGAACTGGGACGGATACCTGATCGTTTTCCCCTATGCGGAATGGCTGCTTATCGAGGAAGAAGTTTCCAAAAGGCGTATTCTGGATAAGAAGTTCCGTGATTTTCAGAGATTTTTCATGTCCGGCGCCGTGGACTGCACGCTCGACGGCCAGGGCCGGGTTTTGATTCCCCCCTCTTTGCGTGAATACGCCGAACTGGAAAAAGAGATTGTTCTGGCCGGCATGCTCAAAAACATTGAAATCTGGCCCAGAGAAAAGTTCGAGCAGAGAAATAAAGAGGCGGGGCAAAAAATAGACAAGGATAACGAGATAGCCGACAGCCTGGGGATCTGACCATGGACGCGGTTTTTTTCCACCAACCGGTGATGCTCGAAGAAGTGCTCTTCTGGCTGGCGGGGCAGAAAAACGGCATCTATGTGGACGCGACAATAGGGGGGGCGGGGCACGCCCGGGCGATTCTGGAACGGACACAGGGCCGTCTTATCGGTCTTGATTGCGATGAGGAAGCTGTGGAGGCGGCAAAAGAGAGGCTCGCTTCTTTCGGCCCGCGCCAGATTGTGGTTCGGGCGAACTTCGCCGATCTGGACATGGTGCTTCGCGATCTGGGAGTCGATGAGGTTGACGCCATCCTCATGGATCTGGGCGTTTCCTCCCATCAGCTCGACACGGCGGCGCGGGGGTTCAGCTTCACCAGGCCTGCCGGGCTGGACATGAGGATGGACCGAAGCCGGAAATTGACCGCCTGTGACGTGGTCAATGATTTCGGGGCTGCCGAGCTGGCAGAAATTTTCAGTCAGTACGGGGAAGAAAAGATGGCCGGCAGGATCGCCAAAGCGATAGTTCAAAAAAGGCGGGACGCGCCGATCGGGACAACGGCGCAGCTTGCCGCCATTGTTGTCGGGGCCATGCCGCCGCGGATGAGGCGAACGAAAATTCACCCGGCGACCCGTGTCTTTCAGGCTCTGAGGATCTATGTCAACGGCGAACTTGACTGCATCCGGCCCGGCATGGAAGCGGCGGTCGGCGCGCTGAGGCGGGGAGGTCGCCTCGGGGTCATCTCGTTTCATTCTCTGGAAGACAGGATTGTAAAAAATACTTTTGTCGAGATGGCCGCAGGCTGTGTCTGTCCGAAAGACATACCACGCTGTGTCTGCTCGAAGAAGGCGACGGTGAAGGTTTTAACGCGCCGGGCCGTGAAGCCCTCTGCAGAAGAAATAAAGATAAACCCGCGTGCCCGCAGCGCCAGGCTGCGTGTGGCGGAAAGGATTTGAATCATGACACATTACGCGGGCAGTCAGACGATGGGGCGCAGCCGGCCCGCCCCAGAAGGAGCCGGTGTTTCACTGGGGGTGAAGTATCCGGCCTTTATCGTGGTGGCGCTGGTGTTGATGTTTGTGGCCGTGATTTACGTCGGTTTGCATCTGAGAATGACCAGACTCGAATACGAAACAGCGGCGGCGCTGTCCGCCAGAGAACTCCTCCAGGAGCAGCAGAAAAAGTTGGAGCTGGAGCTCGCCATGCTCAAGGCACCCAGGAGAATTGAAGATATAGCCCGCAACAAATTGAAAATGTCCTACCCGACGGCCGGACAGGTGATTGTCATTAAGCAGGCGGGGGAATAATGATGGCTTGGGATTCCAGGAAATGGCTGAAAATGAGACTCATCACCATAATGCTGGTGTTCCTGGTTTTGTTTATCGCCCTTTTGTCGCGCGCTTTTCAGCTGCAGGTGCTCTCCGGAGAAGAGCTGCAAAAGCTCGCCCGCAGGCAGCATACCGCCACTTTATCCCTGCATCCCGAACGGGGGATGATTTATGACCGAAACGGCGAGAAGCTGGCCATATCCGTGCTGGCGGACTCGGTTTGTGCCGACCCGGGCAGGATCAGTAATCCCGCCGGCGCGTCACGTCGCATCGCCTCGCTGCTCAATCTAAGGCGCGAAGAAGTGTTGAAAAAAATCTCCGAACCCAAAAGCTTCTGCTGGCTGGCCAGAAAAATTTCCCCCCAGCAGGCGGCACTGGTTGAAGCGGCGGGCATTGAAGGAGTATTTTTAATCAAAGAGCCGAAACGGTTTTATCCCAACGGACATCTTGCCGCCCACCTGATCGGTTTTGCCGGTTTTGACGCGGAAGGCCTCGAGGGGCTTGAAAAAAAATATGACGCCTACCTGAAGGGAACACCGGAAAAACTCACCTGGGCCAGGGATGCCAAGGGGAAAAAGCTTTTTTTGCATGTCGAACCTGGTAAAAACCCCGTGACGGACGAAAGCGCCAATCTGGTTTTGACCATCGACAGCCGCATCCAGTACCTGGTGGAAACTCATCTCAGAGAAGCGGTGATAAGCAAAGGAGCAAAAGGCGGCACGGCGATTGTCGTCGACCCGAAGACGGGTGAAATTCTGGCCATGGCCAATG
>CAYWRV010000163.1:0-4479 GCA_964460865.1 uncultured Smithella sp.
TATTATTTTTCTCCAAAAGCTGATTGAGACCTTCGCCGATGGATTTGGCCGCCCACCCCAGATGTGTTTCCAATATCTGTCCGACGTTCATACGGGAAGGAACACCCAGCGGATTGAGGATGATATCCACGGCCGTCCCGTCGGCGAAATACGGCATGTCTTCTTCCGGAAGTATTCTGGAGAGCACCCCCTTGTTTCCATGGCGCCCGGCCATTTTATCCCCTACGGACAGCTTGCGTTTTATGGCGACATAGACTTTGACCATCTTGATTACGCCGGGCGGCAGCTCGTCGCTGGCTTTGACTTTTTCCAGTTTTTCTTCGAAGTGCGCCTTGACGAAGTCTATTTTTCTCTCCATCATGGAAAGCAGACCGGCGAGCTTCTCCTCTGAACCGTCATTTTCAACGATGGTGATTTCCTTCCAGCTGTGAAAGGGGATCTCCGCCCATATTTCTTTGGTGATCTTATCGCCTTTTTTGAGGATGGTTTTTTTCTTCCCGTCTGTGACTCTGCCGGCGGCGGTTTTCCCGATCACCAGCCTGGCGATATCTTTTTTGACCGTCTCCGCGAGAATGCGTATTTCATCATCCCGGTCTTTTTCCAGCTGCGCTATTGCGTCTTCTTCAATGGCCTGAGAGCGCAGATCCTTGTCGGCGCCCTTGCGCGTAAATATTTTGGCATCGATGACCGTGCCTTCCACGCCGGGCGGCACTCTGAGCGACGTATCGCGCACATCGCTTGCCTTCTCACCGAAGATGGCTCGGAGCAATTTTTCTTCGGCGGACAGCTGGGTTTCTCCCTTGGGCGTGATCTTTCCTACCAGGATATCGCCCTGGTTTACAAACACGCCGATGCGGACAATCCCGCTTTCATCGAGGTTGCGCAGCGCTTCTTCGCCCACGTTCGGAATGTCCCGGGTTATTTCTTCTTTGCCCAGCTTGGTGTCGCGGGCCATGGTTTCAAACTCTTCGATGTGGATGGAGGTGTAGATGTCCTCCTTCACGATCCTTTCACTGACCAAAATGGAGTCTTCATAGTTGTAGCCTCCCCAAGACATGAAAGCGACCGTAACATTGCGCCCCAGCGCCAGCTCGCCGTTATCCGTAGCGGGACCGTCGGCCAGAATATCTCTTTTCTGAACCCGGTCGCCGACCGCGACAATCGGCTTTTGATTAAAGCAGGTGTCCTGGTTGGAACGCTGATATTTGGACAATGTGTAAATATCGACGCCCGTATCGAGGCCGTCCTCCTCCGGTTTGCCGGCGCGCACCACAATACGCGAAGCGTCGATGCTTTCGACCACACCGGCGCGCCTGGCCACAACAACAGCTCCTGAATCCCGGGCTACGATAGACTCCATGCCCGTGCCCACCACCGGCACCTCAGGGGACATGAGCGGCACAGCCTGACGCTGCATATTGGATCCCATGAGAGCACGGTTGGCGTCATCATGCTCCAAAAATGGAATCAGCGCCGCAGCCACTGAAACGAGCTGATTGGGAGCCACATCCATCATCTGAATCTCTTCCGGCAGCACCGACAGGAAATCCTCGCCTTTCCTGGCGGAAATGAGACCTTCTTCAAATCTCCCCTTTTTATCAAGCGGTACGTCCGCGGGAGCGATGATCTGATTTTCCTCCTCGATGGCGGTCATAAATTTGACATCATCGAGCACATGGCCTTTTTCGACCAGGCGGTAGGGAGTTTCTATGAAACCGAATTCATTGACACGCGCGTAAGTGGAAAGAGATACGATCAGCCCGATATTCGGGCCTTCCGGCGTCTCCACCGGACATATACGTCCGTAATGAGTCGGATGGACGTCACGGACTTCAAAACCCGCCCGCTCTCGTGTCAGGCCGCCCGGCCCGAGGGCTGAAAGACGGCGCTTGTGCGTAATTTCAGACAAAGGATTCGTCTGATCCATAAATTGAGATAATTGGCTTGACCCGAAAAACTCGTTGACCACCGCCGAGACCGGTTTGGCATTGATCAGATCATGCGGCATCATTGTTTCGATGTCCTGCAGGCTCATTTTTTCCTTGATCGCCCGCTCCATCCGTACCAGGCCGATACGGTACTGGTTCTCAATTAGCTCGCCCACGGAACGGACACGGCGGTTTCCCAGATGGTCGATGTCATCGACGCTGCAATCGCCTGCTCCGTTTTTGAGGTCAATCAGATATTTGACGGAAGCCAGGATGTCTTCGTTTCTGAGAACGGTCAGATCCGTCGGCACGTTTAACTTGAGCTTGTAGTTCATTTTCGCCCGGCCGACATCAGACAAGTCGTACGTTTCCGGCTCAAAAAACAGGCTGTTGAAAAACTTTGCCGCTGTCTCCGGCGTCGGCGGGTTACTCGGACGCAGCCGGCGGTAAATCTCCATAATGGCGTCTTCTGAGCTTTCCAGGCGGTCCATCAGCAGGGTGTCGCGGATGGAGGCATTGTCGAGATCTTCATCGATCTGGATGAAATGCAGTTCTTTAATTCCCTTCTCGCGGGCTGTTTCAAGACCATCCGGGGGCAGCTCCTCGTTACAACGGAAAATAACCTCGCCCGTGGATGGATCCGTAACATCGTGCGCCAGAATTCTTCCCGACAATTCCGCTTCTTTGAGGGCGACACGCTCGATCCCCGCCTCGATGACCTTCTTCAGCAGGGGTTTGGTGAGCTTGCGGCCACGTTTTACGATCAGCTCGTCTGTTTTCGGGTCTTTAATATCCTCGGGAGCTTTCTGACCGGAAAGGGAGTCATCAACTGAAAAGTATGTTTTTTCCCCCTCCAGCGTTATTTTGTCGATATTGTAAAAATAGTTCAGGATAAATTCCGTCGAATTGCCCATCGCTTTGAGCAGAGTCGTAACGGGCATTTTCCGACGGCGGTCAATCCTCACATAAAGCAGATCCTTGGAATCGAATTCCAGATCCAGCCAGGATCCCCTGATGGGGATTACGCGGGCCGAATAGATGAGCTTGCCGGATGCGACGGTCTTTCCCTTATCGTGATCGAAAAATATACCCGGCGAACGGTGCAGCTGGCTGACAATGACCCGCTCGGAACCGTTGACGATAAACGTGCCGTTTTCAGTCATAAGCGGAATTTCACCGAAATAAATTTCCTGCTCCTTGATATCGCGAATCGGCTTGGTTTCTGAAGAATCCCGGATGACTCTACCATCCGCCGATCTGTCCGTATCGAAAACCACCAGCCTGGCGACAATTTTCAGAGGAGCGGCATACGTCATTCCTTTTTGTACGCATTCCCTCACATCATACCGGACATCACCGATCTTGTAGCTGACAAACTCGAGCGAGCATTTCCCGCTGAAATCGGAGATCGGAAAGACGCTGTTGAAAGCGCCCTGCAGGCCGTAGTTGCGCCTGTTCGCCGCCGGTACATCGGCCTGCAGGAATTTTCCATAGGAGCGAGTCTGTATCTCTATCAAGTTGGGGATATCTTGTATCTGCCTGACACTGCCAAAATTTTTTCTAAATTCGCCCATATTTTCCTTATAATATTGTTCAAAAATAAGAGATTACTTTACTTAATCTCGACCGTGCCGCCCACTTCCTCAATTTTCTTTTTGATATCGGCCGCTTCATCTTTGGATGCAGCTTCCTTAATGGGCTTGGGCGCTCCTTCCACCAGGTCCTTGGCCTCCTTCAGGCCCAGACCGGTGATGGCTCGAACCACTTTTATCACCTGAATCTTTTCCGCTCCGAAACCGGTCAGAATGACGTCGAACTCGGTCTTTTCTTCAGCGGCGACAGCAGCTCCTGCGGCCGCACCGGGCATCACCGCGGCGGCCACAACGGGAGCGGCTGCGGAGACACCGAATTTTTCCTCAAGCTCCTTCACCAGAGCGGAAAGCTCCAGCACGGTCATATTTTCAATGAATTTCACAACATCATCTTTTGTTATTTCTGCCATTTTTCTATTCCTCTTTGGTATGTTTTTATTAGTTTAATGTTTTTTTCTTGTCGCAGTAAGCCCCAAGCACCTGAACAAAGCTTCTCTGAACGCCGCTTAACACCGAAACAAATGACGTGGGCACGGCCGCCATGACGGAAACAAGCTTGCCCAGAAGCACTTCACGGCCGGGCAATTCCGCCAGGGCCTCGATATCGGCCCTCGAAAGCATTTTACCGTCAATAATGCCGACTTTGATTTCCAGTTCCGGATTTTTTCTGGCAAAGTCGATTAAAGCTTTTGTCGGTGCGACCGGGTCTTTGTAACTTAAAACAACGGCAACAGGCCATTTAAAATGCTCGGCAAGAATCTGAAAATCTGTTTCTTTGGCGGCAATATTTAACAACGTATTTTTTACCACTTTTAATTCAGCGTCGTTTTTGCGCAGAGCATTTCTGAGCGCTTCCATTTTTTCAACCTTCATCGCGTTGAAACTGGTTAAAACACCCAGATTAGCCTGTTTGAGCTTCTCCTGAAGCCCGGACACAATCTGTTCTTTTGTTTTTCGAT
>CAYWRV010000164.1:0-4465 GCA_964460865.1 uncultured Smithella sp.
ACTTTACCCTTTTTTTTTACCTTGTCAAGAGGTATTTAACAATATATAGGTAACTTAAACAGCTACTGAAGGAAAAGACAATGATTCTTGGCATTGATGTCGGAGGGACACACACAGACGCGGTTTTGATTGATAACTTTCAGCTGATTAAAAAGGCAAAAGTCCCCACCAGGCGGGATGGAATCGTATCTTCACTCAGCGAAGCGTCCGAACAACTGATTTCCGGAACCGCTGCGGGCGACATTCAAAGAATTGTTATCAGCACCACGCTTTCAACCAACGCAATCGTACAAAACAAAACAGACCGCGTCGCCATGGTATTGCTTACCGGTCCGGGGCTCGCTCCCGGCTCCCTGGGTATGGATAAAGATACGTATTTTGTCCAGGGCTACGTCAACCACCGCGGCATTCCCGTAAAAAATGTTGATGAGAAGGAGATAGGGGCTGTCGGTGGCGAAATTTCCGCAAAAGGCATCCGGCACATCGGTATCGTCGGCAAATTTTCCAGCCGCAACCCGCGTCAGGAACTGGATGCCGCCAAAATCCTCGTAGATCCGTCACGTCATATTTCGCTGGGCCACAAACTCTCCGGTCAGCTGAATTTTCCCCGTCGTATCGCAACGACTTATCTCAATGCTGCGATCTACGACATCTACAAGGATTTCGTCGAAGATGTGCGCAAATTCGCCGCGAAAATCGGCCCGGAAATCCCCGTCTATGTCCTGAAGGCGGATGGGGGCACCATTTTACTCGACCAGTCGGTGGACTCTCCCGTGCAGACCATACATTCCGGCCCGGCGGCGGGCATTATGGGAATTTTGGCAACCACGGACATGAAAGATGATGCCATCGCGCTGGACATCGGCGGCACCACAACGGATATTTCCGTGTTTGCCGACGGTGTTCCCCTGCTGGAACCCTCCGGCGTGACGATCAACGACCATAAAACTCTGATTCGCGGCCTTTACGCAAAATCCATCGGAGCGGGGGGAGACAGTGTGGTGGAAGTCGGAAGGGAGGGGCTGACCGTCGGCCCGCGGCGTGACGGCCCGGCCGCCGCTTTCAACGGTCCTGTGGCCACTCCGACGGATGCCATGATCGTGCTGGGCGTGGCGCGTATCGGTGATGAGCAAAAAGCCCGAAGCGCCATTGAAAAAATCGCCGCAAAGCTTCAAATGAGCACCGAAGACGCGGCGCTGGCCATTGTGGAAAAAACCGCCTCTGTGATCGCCGACCATATCAGGCAGACCATCGCCAGAGTAAACAACAAACCCGTCTATACAATCCATGAGCTGCTGGAAGGAAAGATCGTCGAGCCGAAAATGCTCTATGTCGCCGGGGGGCCGGCCGCCCTGGCTCCGTTCATCTCCAAGAACCTGGGCATCCCCCACTCCATCCCGCGCCACTTTGAGGTCTCCAATGCTCTGGGTGTGGCGCTGGCCAGAACTACCGCGGAAGTCGCCATCGTGGCGGATACGGAAAAAGGCGAGCTAGTGATAAGTGAGGAGGGGCTCATCGAGCGTATCCCGCGCCACTTCTCGCTTGCAGACGCAGTTGAAAAGGGAAGGAAAATACTTACACAAAAAGCCGCGTGCATGGGCGCAAGACCGGAAGATCTGGCGATTGAGGTGACCGAATCACAGGAATTCAATATGATCAGGGACTTTTGCACAACTGGAAAAAACATCCGTGTAAAAGTCCAGATAAAGCCCGGGCTGATTGCCCCCGGAGCTGAAAGGTAAAAGCAATGCCCGATAAAACAAAAAAAACAGGTCTGATATTTTTCCCGGCATTCGACTGGGCCATCTCTCCGAGCCATCCGGAAAGGGAAGAAAGGCTCTTGTACACACAGGACCAGGTCTTCGAGGAAGGACTGCTTGATTTTCCCAATATCGTTGAATACAAACCGGGCGTCGCCACCTATGCAGACATCAACCGCTGCCACATCTGTGTTCCCGACGCCCAGCATCTGACGACCAGCTCTCATCTCATCTCCGCGGGCGGTGCAATCACGGCGGCGCAGAAAGTGCTGACCGGCGAGGCACAAAACGCTTTCGCCCTGGTCAGGCCGCCCGGTCATCATTCGATGCTCGTCGCCCACGGAGCGCGTGGGTTTTGTAACATCAATATCGAGGCAGTAATGGTCGAATATATCCGCCACACGTTCGGCATCCGCAGAATCGCCATCGTCGATACGGACTGCCATCACGGAGACGGCACACAGGATATTTACTGGAACGACCCGGACGTGCTTTGCATCTCCATGCACCAGGACGGACGAACCCTTTATCCAGGGACAGGCTTCATAGACGACTTCGGCGGCCCCAACGCGCTGGGGGCGACGATCAACATCCCCCTGCCTCCGCGCACCTCGGATGAAGGCTTTTTATTTGCGCTGGATAATGTCATTTTACCGATTCTCGATGAGTTCAAACCGGAAATCATCATCAACTCAGCGGGGCAGGACAATCACTACAGCGATCCGATCACCAATATGAATTTCAGCGCACAGGGATATGCTCTGCTCAATGAAAAGCTCGCCCCGGACATCGCCGTCCTGGAGGGAGGCTACTCCATCGAAAAAGCCCTGCCCTATGTCAATGTGGGGATTATTCTGGCCATGGCCGGCATTGATTACTCCCATGTGCGCGAGCCTGATTACGATGCCAAACGTATCCGTCAATCACCCGACGTAACCAGGCTGATTGAACAGGAAGTGAAAAATTTGATGACTCTGTGGAAGAAAAAGAAAAACCTCAAAAAACAGATTACCGGCTCGGCCGCCTATGTCCGCCGGGAAAAGAATATCTACTACGATACGGACGAGATTGTGGAAAAACAAATCGAGACCGTCCGCGTATGCGACGACTGCGGCGGGCTGGTCACAATTGAATCGGCCGCCGACACGGGCAAAAGGATTTTCGCGGTGATCCTTCCCAACGGCTGCTGCCCGGAATGCCGGAAAAACGGCGAGGCATTTTTCGACCGGGTGAATGGCTCGCAATATCACCACGTTTATTTCCAGGACAGGCAAAAAGACATCTTTATCGTTAAATAGCGATCCACTACACGGGGTGGAGTTTTGTTTCAGGCCAACTTGCTGTTCCCGGGATAATAATGGGTTAGTCAGAAGCTGGAAGCTCATGGTTGACCGTTCTGGTTCGACAGGCTCACCATGAACGGCTAATAAAAGCTCAGCACGAACGGTCAATAAAGCGCGAAGCGCACCATTATTATTTTCCCCTGACGGCGGGGGCGGCCTGATGCCGTATAAATTCTCATGCACGCATCGACCTTCAAAACACTGTCGGTAGTCATACCGGTTTATAACGAAGAAGCCTATGTGGAGGAAATCGTCCGGCGAGTCGTCAATCAACCACTGCCGGGCGGGCTGGAGTGTGAAATCATCCTGATAAATGATGCCTCGACCGACGCGACATGGAGCGTTGTACAGGAGCTTCCCTCGAAATACCCCGCCGCCAGCTTCAAACTGATCAATAAAACTCTGAATCAGGGGAAAGGGGCGGCGCTCCGTGACGGCTTTGCCCGGGCGACAGGAGACATTGTGATCATACAGGATGCGGACCTCGAGTACGACCCGGCCGATTATCCGAAGCTTCTGGCCCCCATACTGGCTGGCAAGGCCGATGTGGTGTACGGAAGCCGCTTCATCGGCGAGCCCCACCGTGTCATGTACTACTGGCATCAACTGGCCAATAAAATTGTCACCGCTTTATCCAATATGCTGACCAATATCAATCTCACCGACATGGAAGTATGCTACAAAGTCTTCACCCGGGAGGTTGTACGCCGCCTGGAAATCAAAAGCCGGCGCTTCGGAGTGGAGCCGGAAATTACCGCCAAAATCTCCCGGATGAAATTAAGCGGGAAACGCCTGCGCATATACGAAACAGGGATTTCCTACGATGGCCGGACCTACGGTGAAGGGAAAAAAATCGGCTGGAAGGACGCGCTCGCCGCTATTTTCCATATCATACGTTTCCGCCTGATGGACTGAAAAAACCATACCCGCGCCGGTCTATGAAAAACCAGAACGTATCTATGAAAAACCGCTGCAAAATTGTCACTTTCATCTGCCTTGCTGCCTGTATCCTGCCGATTCTTTTAGTCCGGATGCCCGTCGTAATGGATTTTCCCAATCACCTTGCCCGTATCTGGATTCTGGCGGGAGGGCACCTGTCCGGCCCTTTGGCCTCAGTGTATCAGGCACACTGGGTCAATGCCTCCACCAATATTGCCGTTGACGCTTTTGGCGCACTCCTGGCCCGCGCCCTGCCGATCCATATTGTCAGCAAGATACTGCTGATTCTTTTATTTGTCGGCCCTCCGGCCGGCGCGGCGCTTTTGAACAGGTCCGTATTTAAGTCATGGCATCCCTGGCAGATATCTTTTTTCATGCTCACCTGGACAACCACGTCCATCGCCGGCTTTATGAGCTTCCAGA
>CAYWRV010000165.1:0-4445 GCA_964460865.1 uncultured Smithella sp.
GAACCGGAAATATTTAAAACACAGCTGCGTGCGATCTGGCGTGTGAGTGCCCTGGGCCCGGTGAAGATTCTTTTCCCGATGATTTCCAGCGTCGAGGAAATACGCCAGGCAAAAAAGCTTATGGAAGAGGCGCGTAATGAACTGATTGCGCAGGGTGTGCCCATTGGTGAAAAGCTGGAAACAGGAGCAATGGTTGAAGTGCCGGCGGCCGCCATCATTGCCGATCAGCTGGCGAAGGAAGTGGACTATTTCAGTATCGGCACCAATGATCTCATCCAGTATGCGCTGGCGATAGACCGCTCCAATGAGAGGGTGTCGTACCTTTATGAACCCCTGCATCCGGCGGTTTTACGACTCATCAAAAAAATCGTGGATCATGCGCATGAAGCGGGAATACGCGTGGCTATGTGCGGGGAAATGGCCGGAGACCCTCTGTGCTGCCTGATACTGCTTGGTATGCAGCTAGACGAGCTGAGCATGAATCACCTGGCGATTCCACGCATTAAGCGGATTATCCGGCACGCGACTCTTTCGGAAGCCAAGGAGCTGCTTCATAAGGTGATCTCTTTCAACAACACGATTGACGTGCGGGCTTATGTGCAAAATTATATGAATGATCGTTTTCCTGACGAATTCCAAAAAAAAGAGGTCTAGTCAGTACCTGCACGTTTACGGTACCGCAGACGGGACAATATTATGAGTGTAAAAGATCCCGAAAAAATTCAATACCGCGATGAAGAATACTATTCCGGAAGCGTCTACGAAAGACAGGATTTCTGGCGGTTCCGGCTGGCCAAGCTCTATCTTTCACGCGTCGCTATCGCAGATGAGGAAGTCAACGCGCTCAAAGAACTTGTCGGCAGGGGTGTCATTGTTTACGCGATCAAGCAAAGGAGCAAGCTAAACAGTCTGATCATTACCGAGATTACCGGCCGCGTGAGCCTTCCCGGGCCGGTGTACTGCCACGGCATGAATATGTCTTTTTGGCAGCCGATGAACAAAATGCTGAAGTTTTACTGGTCGTCCTTTCTGCGCCGCTTTCGGAAAAAGCGCACGACCAGACAGGGCAAACTCGATTACATGGCGGGGAAGCTGGCAAACAAACAAAGCGTCGTCATTCATCTGGGCGAGTCCGAGTTCATCGAATACGCCTCCGCACAGGACGCGGTGGCTACCCTTATCGACCTGCAGCCCGAATTGCCCTTTCCCATTTTCATTGTGCCGGTTCTTGTCGCCTACGGCAGGCGCCGTGAAAAAGAAAATGAAAGTCTTTTTAACATCCTGTTCGGACAGATGGAGAATACCGGCACGATCCGGCGGCTGATCACCTTTATCCGCTACTCACGCCAGGCTTTTGTTCTTCCGACGCAGCCGGTGAACCTGCAGGAATACCTCTCGGACAATCAGGTGCTGACCAGAAATGAAATGATCCAGGCCTTGCGCGGCGAGCTTATTGACCGGATTGAAGAGGAAAAAACGGCCATTGTCGGCCCGGCGTTGAAGTCCCGTGCCGAGCTAATGGGCATGGTGATGCAGGATCCGAAACTGAAAAATTTTCTGGAGGACTATGCCCTCAGGCACAAAAGGGATGCCTCATCCGTCATCAAAGACGCCCGCCGTTATTTATATGAAATAGCCGCGGACTATCAGGAGACTTTTATCGAAATCTGGTTAAAGGCGCTCACCTGGCTGTGGAACACGGTTTATGACGGTTTGTCGATCGATGCCGAGGGACTGGCCCGCATCCGCAATCTGTCCAAGAAAATGCCCTTTGTCATTGTCTCGTGCCATCGCAGCCACATTGACTATCTGCTGCTTTCCTATGTGTTTTATAAAAACAATATTCAACTTCCGTTTATTGCCGCAGGCAACAATCTTTCCTTTTTCCCGCTTGGTTATGTCTTCAGGCGTTCAGGCGCTTTTTTCCTCCGGCGCAGTTTTCGCGGCAATGAGGTCTATGGTGAAGTGTTCACCAAATACATGGCCACACTTCTGCGTGAAGGACTGCCGCTGGAATTCTTTATCGAGGGGGGCCGCAGCAGAACCGGGAAAATGGTCATGCCCAGGTACGGCCTGTTGTCGATGATCATTCAGGCCTTTCAGGACGGGTATTGCGAAAACCTCGCCGCCGTGCCGGTCTATATCGGTTATGACCGTGTCATCGAAGAGCGCGCCTATCTCAACGAACTTGCAGGCGCCCCGAAAGTTCCGGAAAACACCGCGGAAATCATCAGAACGACCAAAATTCTCCGCAAACGCTTCGGCCGGGTCTACATTAATATCGGCGAGCCGATTGTCATGAAAGAATATCTGGAGGCCCAGGAAAAGCCTATCGAAGAAATGACGCTTGATGAGCGTCAGTCCCTGTATCGGAAAATAGGTTATGAAGTGGTCTTGAAGATCAACAACGTATCGGTGGTAACACCGTTTGCCATGGTCTCCAGCGGCCTTCTGAGCCACGACCGGCGCGGCATATCCCAGGATGAATTAAACGACATCATCAACGAATTTTACGAATATCTTTCCAGCCGGCAGATTAAATTCGCCGAAACATTTTCCCGCCGGGACAAGGCGACCGCCGACGCTCTTAATATTTTTGTTCAGACGGGCGTGATCTCCAAAATAGAGGCGCTGGAAGAAGAAGAGGAAATGCAGGAGGTGGTTTACTCGCTGGAAGACGCCAAGAGGCTTAATCTGGAATATTACAAAAACAATATTCTGCATTTTTTCCTGCCCATTTGTTTTGTCGCCACGTCGATGGTCAAGCACAGGGAAGACTCGATGTCGCTGGCCAGAATCATGGGTGATTACAAATTCATAAAGTGGCTTCTGTGGAACGAGTTCATCTTTGACGATCAGCGCGATGATGTCGAGGAGGTGGACGAAGTGCTCGCCTATCTGCACGGCCGTGGAATGATCGTCACCAGCCACAGGGATGATGAAGTATGGATTGAAGTAAAAGGCCGCGGTGGGGCCAAATTAAAGCCTTTTACGGGGCTGATTCATAATTATCTGGAGTCATACTGGATTGTCATTCGCAGCATAGTCTACCTCAAGAAAAAGCCCCTGACCGAGCGCGAATGGCTGGCCAAAATAAGGCCGCTGGGTGACCGCATGTACCGCAAAGGTGAAGTACTGCGTGCGGAGGCCCTTTCTCAGGCCAATTATATAAACGCCATAAAATTTCTGGAGGATGCAGAGCTTGTTGTTTCCCAATCCAGGGAAGAGAAGGGAGGTCGTCGTGAGACTATTTATGCCCCGACGGATAACCGCGCCGAGCTGGAAGTGCTCCGCCGCCGTTTGTTTCGGTTCCTCTAGAAGCACCTCATCGGTGCGTCACGCCAGAGCTGAAAAATATTCCCCGGCCTTGCCGCCGCCCCTGATCCAAAGAGAAGCCTCTGCATGAGCCCCCCGCTGATCAGAAATTAAATATCAGATTGAGCCCGCCATAAAATAATTCGCCTTCCGTAATGTCCGGCAGGCTTTTTTCCTTTGATTTGTCGGAGCTGTTTTCATTGAGCAGGTACGACACGGTGGGTGAAATTGTCAAGTTGCCGGTTGCCGGTATCGACACGGAGAATGAAAACAGATTGTCTTTGTATCTGCTTTCATACTTATAAGGCGCAAAATCCATTTTATGAGTATTTTCACCGCCGGGGAGATTGTCTTTGAGTCCGGTCCGGGAAATTTTGTCATTTTTCATCGCTTTGTTTCCCCCGCCGGCGGTTTCTGCGTAAAAGACGGAAGACTGTCCCTGCTTCAGGTAGGCCGAAAACTCCGGCGCGAAGAGCAGTTCCGTCGGACGGGCATAATTAATGCCCAGGGCGCGGTAAAAGGGCAAGTCCGCATACCCGGGATGACCCAAGGCAGTGGGCGCCGGGAAAATATCCGGGCGCCGATCATTTAAAACTGCTTTTCCCCTATGCGCTTTTTTTGTGGATTTTATTGATTTAACACTTCTTTTGTCCGTGTTTAGCGATGATGTGTGGCCGGGTGGCTGTTTTTGAGCCGCCTGATTTGCCATAGCAGGACCTGCGGCCGGGCTGATTAACAAAATCAGCAAAATCATAAGTAGCGACACATGTGATTTCATGGCAAACCTCCGGCACGGTTCATAGTAATGATCTTCCGGCCGTCGTCAAGGGGATGTTGATAAGGGAGAGAGGTAAAAAAATAGCTCCATGATGGGCAATGTAAGGGAAATTGTTTGCAGCGGAACAGAGGCCCAAAAAAGGCCATGACGGGAACAAGTCATGGCCTTTTCGGTTCATAGGGGGGCAAAGTTTATTTTCTTTTCCCGGTTCCGGCGGGTTTGTCGATACTGTAAAAAGCGCCCAGGCCGGGGTAGGTCGCGCCGTCACCCAGCTCTTCTTCAATGCGGATTAACTGGTTGTATTTGGCCAGCCTGTCCGTGCGGGACAGGGAACCGCTTTTAATCTGGCCGC
>CAYWRV010000166.1:0-2621 GCA_964460865.1 uncultured Smithella sp.
CGATCATGACCAGGCCCAGGGCGATGGCGCTTAAGTTGTCTATCCCCGTGATGGAGAGCCAGCGCTGCGAAATGTTCACGATAAAATCCCCGATGTAGGGTATGTCGCTGATGTTTTTGAAAAGGGCGTACATCAGGTAGGTGATAAAGGCCGCCCCCGCGATAGAGCCCATGATCGAACCAAGGCCGCCCACGACAATCATCACCAGGAAATAGATGGACAAAAAGAAATTGAAGGTGATGGGGTCGAAAAACCCCAGCACGAATGCGAAAAGCCCCCCGGCGATCCCGGCATAAAAGGCGCTGACGGCAAAGGAAAGGGTTTTGTAAATGGTCAGGTTAATGCCGATGACCTCGGCGGCGATGTCGCTGTCACGGATAGCCACAAAAGCGCGGCCGACTTTGGTTTTTAAAATGTTTATCGCGCCCAGAACCATCACAATCGTGATAATGAGAATAAGGTAGTACTTGCTCAAATCCGTAGTGAGGGTGCAATTCCAGCCAAGTTGTGCAATGCCGATGTTCATTGCCGGAGCCCGCAGGCCCGAACGGCCGCCGAACAGCTCCATGTGGCCGATGATGTGCATTATGGCCAAGCCGAAGGCGAGCGTGGCAATTGTCAGATAAGGCCCCTCCAGTCTCAATGCCGGAAGCCCCAGGATGAACCCGAAAAAAGCCGAAATGAAGGCGGCCAGAATAAGCGCCGGGAAAAAGGGGATGCCGAGTTTTGTCATCAAAAGTACGGTCGCATACGCTCCGATGGCGAAAAACCCCGCATGCCCCAGCGATATCTGGCCGGTGGAGCCCACCAGTATGTTCAGGCCCACCGCCAGGATCACGTGAACCATGATGAGGTTGAAAAGATATAAATAATAGTTTGACGAAAAAAGTGGGAGGGTAAAGAGCCCGACCATCAGGACAATGGTCCAAAAAAGAATGGTGCCGCTTTTAAAGAGCTCTATATCCTCGTAATACGCCCGCTTCATGTCCATAGGATCACACGCTCCTGCAACTAGATAATAGAAGGTTTGATTACATCCGACACGGCTTCGTTTACGTTTCTGATGGGAGATGGCCTGCTTGTGACATGAGAGGGGTGACTGGGCAGGCAGAGGGGGAATGCCATAATTTGGACTGGAATGTCACCGGCCATCAGCGTTCACCTGATTTCAGACTTGTGTTCGTAGTACAACCTGCCACACCAAATCATAACGCAGCGTAACTTTAATATTATCAGAAAATGACGTCAATATGAAATAATCTATACTGCATATTAACAATAAATGTATAGATTTACTCTAAGGGATGCTCAAAAGGTGCGTGCGCAGATTCACTTTCTGTTTGTTCAAGCCCAGTTTTTTACGGATACGGTAGCGGTAAACGTCGATCGCACTTGATGAGACTCCCATAATATCGGCAATTTCCTTGCTGCTTTTACCGTCTTTAATCATGTGCGCCACCTGGATTTCGGTGGTTGTCAGGTTGCGAAAGCGATGCGACAGCTTGCGGGAGAAGGGGGAGAATATTTCTTCGAGATTCGAGGCGATAAGATCGGAATAGATCTGGCGGGTGCGTTCCGAGCCGCCTTTGCGCAGTTTGCCTAAGTGAGGCATAATCAGGTTCTTGACCCCGTTCATCATCGTCTGCTCAAGCTCCTCACGGTCGTCGGCCCGCTGCTGGAGCATGACCCTGAGGGCGGTGTTAAGCTCCTCGAGGTTCCGGGTCTTGATCAGAAGCTCACTTCCCTTTTCCGTCAATTCAGTAATATCGATAACCGAACAGACATGTTTTTTGGTGCCGGGAATGAGGCAATTTGTGCTGAGCATGTTTTTTACGTTGCCCCATTTATCCACGAGGCGGAATTCATATGTCCGGGGGGCCATTTTTGTATCTATTCGTCTAAGACGGTGATATTCTTCCAGCCGCGGGAGGTCTTCGTGATAGATAAGATCCGCCCAGCTTCTTTTTCCCTCCCATTCATCTTTGGGATAGCCGGTCAATTTTTCGAATTCGGAATTGATCAGGGAAAGGATTTTGTTGTCCTCGATAATCACTGTTCCGGTGCCGGTAGTTTCAAAAATGGTCCGGTAGAGATTTTCTGATGCCGTGAGCTTCTTTTCCGTCTCTTTTTGTTTTGTGATATCCATGGCATTGCCGATAATCGCCGGCTTGCCGTCGAAGGTGATGGCCGCAACTGTTTCGACCACCCAGCGGATATCTTGTTGCTTGGTGACGATGCGAAACTCGTAGGGTAGAAGTAATTCTCCCGCCAGCATGGCGCGGGAATTATCTCTTACAGAGGCCTTATCTTCGGGATAAACCATAAAATTCGCGCGGTTACCGATAATTTCCCCGGGTGTATAGCCGCAATAGCCGGACACGACGGGATTGATCATTCTGAATACCCCGTCAACGAAGATATAGTAACCGACGAGGGATTTATTAAAAACTGTTTCCTGAATCTTCTGGTTTTCGATGAGCGCGCGGTTGTCGGAGGTGAGTTGTTCTATTTCCGCCTCCAGAAGCCGGATTCGTTCCTCCAGGTAAAATACCTTATGCTCGCTCTTCATAGAAACCATGCTGCCCCGCTTGATTCATTCCGTATGCTTCCGTGATGCCGCG
>CAYWRV010000166.1:2721-4435 GCA_964460865.1 uncultured Smithella sp.
TGCGGGTTTGATGGCGCGCAGGTAGCGCCAGCCCATATATGTGGCCACGGCGATAAAAAGCCAGCGGAGCGGATCGTCCGGAATAATCTGAGCCGCGCTGCCCCCGATGTACGTACCGGCCACAATGCCGGGCGCGAGGTATAAAAGTGAGACGTGATCCACATTGCCCAGCCGCCAGTGGGTAAATGCGCCGACCACTCCGGCCGGCACCATGACCATCAGAGCCGTTCCCTGTGCGGTATGCTGTGAAAAGCCGGCAAGAAGTATCATCGCCGGCACCATGATGGTTCCTCCCCCGACGCCCATCAGCCCGGAGAGAAAGCCTGTAAATGCCCCGATGGCGGCAAGCGCTGCCAGCGCCGCACGGGAGTCAATCGAACCGGGAAGCCCCGCAAGAAGCGGCTTAAAAAGTAAAAGGAGGCAGCACAAAATCAGAAAAACGCCAAAGAAGCGTTTCAGCTTCCAGTCAGGGAGACGATCCGCCAGGTGCGCGCCGGCCGGCGCGGTAAGGACAGCCGGCAGGGCCAGTGCCAGCGCCGCCGGCCAGTTTACCTGGCCATGCAAGCCGTAAGTAACTGCTCCGCTGATACCCGTGAAAATCAGCACCGCAAGTGACGTACCATGAGCCCGGCACTGATCCATCCCGACCACCACGGCAAGCAGCGGCACCATGATGATGCCGCCCCCCAGACCGATCAGGCCGCCGAAGATGCCCGCGGTGAGCCCGATGCCGATGCAAAGAAGATTTATTTTCATGAGGTGGAACTCCCGCTATGGACGCGCCCGCGTGCCAGTGAGGCGAAAACGCCCGCCACACACGTTACGGCCATGATGCTCAGTATGATTTTGGAACTCAAAACAAGAAGGTCGCTGTTGGCGTGGCCAAGTGGCTGGTCACCGATGACGCACGAAAAAATCAACATGGCGATTCCCATACTGAGCATCTGGCCGACGAGCCTCATGGTGGCAAGTGTCGCCGAGGCGATGCCGTATAATTTAGTTTCCACGGAACCCATCACGGCGTTGACATTGGGCGAGGAAAAAAGGGCAAATCCCACCCCCAGCATGGCCAGCCAGATGAGAATAAGGCTGATACGGGTGGCGGGGCCGATGAAGGCGAGCCCTGCCAGGCCGACGGCCGAACAAGCCATGCCGGTGGAGGCGATGATACGCGGTTCACGATGATCGGAGAGCCATCCGGCAAAGGGGGAGAAAAGAGCCTGCAATACGGGAGCCATCACCAGGATAAACCCCGTGTGCGAGGGACTCAGAAGCTTAACGTGCTGCAGATAGAGGCTCATTAAAAACGTGACGGCGAATGTGGCGCAGTAATGGATGAGTGTAGCCAGATTGGACATGCCGAAAACACGGTTGTCGGAAAAAAGGCGCACATCGATGAGAGGAAAATCTATGCCGAGCTGGCGACGGATGAAAAAGAAAAAACAAATCATGCCGCAGCCGACCAAAAGCGCCCCGGTTAGATGAGGGAGTGTGGAAAAGCCGTACATCAGTGAAAAAAGCGCCAGGGCATACAGAAACGATCCGGGCAGATCGAAGTATTCACCGTTTTGGGGAGTCGGTTTTTCCCTGTCCATGAAAAAGCAAAGACCAGCGGCGAGCCCCCCCAATGAGGCGTTGATCTCAAAGATCGCCCTCCAGCCCAGATGCTCGACAATCATGCCGCCGATGAAGGGGCCGACGGTCAGGCCCACAT
>CAYWRV010000167.1:0-4424 GCA_964460865.1 uncultured Smithella sp.
CAAAGGGAGTTGAGCTCTGTGGATTCCCATCCTGTTGAAAACACCCCTTGTTGCCGATATAATCACAATCAGCACCGGGTTTGTATTACGGAAGGCCCTTAAAAATGAGCAAAATGCGATGGAAGATAGTAAGGGGGGTTTTGGTTTCGGCCGTCTTTATTGGCCTTTTATCACTCCGTCTGGGTTTTTTTGATAACTCCCCGAAACAGCGCGCACAGACTATACCGGACCCGGCGGCTCGTCCCGCTGAGACCTGGATGAATATTTATCAGGACGGACACAAAATAGGCATGCTGCAGCGCACATTCCACCAGTTTGAAAACGGTTATTTTCAAACCGCAGAAACCATCTCGATGCACATAAAGACGATGGGCATTACCCAGGCGATTCATATAACCACGGAAACAGACCTGAAACCGGATATGAGCCTTTCGAGTTTTAACTTTGAGTTGAACTCCGGCCTGTTTCGTTTCACCGCACGAGGGTTCGCAGCCGAAGACTCTATCATCATTTACAGCGGTGCACCGCACGCACAGGTGAAAACCGTTCTCCGGCTCAAAGAAATCCCCCATCTCAGTGGCAATATATATGAGGCGGCTTTTCGTGAAAACATGGCCGTAGATCAATCCCGGCAACTTAGCATTCTTGATCCTTCCACTTTCAGTGCCAGAAAAGTGACTGTTTGGCGAAATCCCGATGAGGTAATCCCCATAATGGGCAGACGGGTGCTGGCACACAAGTTCTGCGCTGATTTCATGGGTGCAAAAAATTGTGCCTGGCTGAGCAGGGATGGCGAGGTACTAAAAGAAACAGGCCTCCTGGGCCTTTCCATGGAAAAAGTGAGCCGCGCCAAGGCTCAGGGAGGAACTACTGGCGCTCCCCTTACCGATTGGGCGCAAATATCTTCCATTACTTCCAATGTCATCATCGCCAACCCCTCCCGCCTGACACAGTTGAAAGTGAGGCTGGAGGGGAAAAAATTCAATAAGCTTGCTCTTTCGGAAGGACGGCAGAGCTTCCAGGATAATATCCTTACCGTCACCAGAGAAAATCAGTCAAACAGGTTTGAGGGCTCATCGCTTCCTGAAGAGGAAAAGCAAAAATATTTAAGACCAACACCACTGGTACAAAGCGACCACCCGGAAATTATCGCCCAAGCCTTGAGAATCGTGTCCCCCTCGGACTCTGTGCATGAAAAAACACTGAAGATCGTCGCCTGGGTTTATAAAAATATTGAGAAAAAACCGGTTATCTCCATTCCCAGCGCTCTGGAGGTACTCAGACACAAACAGGGAGATTGCAATGAGCATGCGGTGCTGGTGTCCGCACTGCTGCGTGCTGCAGGAGTGCCGGCTCAAATAGAGACAGGCCTTGTCTATCTGGACGGACGGTTTTATTATCACGCCTGGAACAGGGCCTTTACCGACAGATGGATGACAGCCGATGCCGTATTCAACCAGTTGCCAACCGATGTAACACATATCCGTCTGGCTTCAGGTGAAGATGGTGGCGAGCTGGATCTGCTGGGGTTTGTCGGCAGGATAAAACTGGAGTTTGTGTCAACATCTTATGATTGAACTGGACAATGTAACAAAAGACTTCGGCACTACGGTCGCGGTTGACAGCCTCACCTTGCACGTCGCAAAAGGTGAGATCTACGGCTTCATCGGCCCCAACGGAGCGGGCAAGACCACGACCATTCGCCTGATGGGGGGCATCATCGAACCAACTTCAGGCCGCATCAGGATAGGCGGCATCGATATGAGAAAAGATCCTGTAGCTGCCAAAAAAATTATCGGTTTCGTACCGGACCGCCCTTTTCTCTACGAAAAGCTCACCGGCTCGGAATTTATGAAATTTATCGGCGATCTCTACGGAGTTGAGCGAAAGGCAATAACCTCCGGCGCAGAAAGACTTTTAAATCAATTTGCCCTTTTTGATTGGCGCCATGAAATCATTGAAGCCTATTCACACGGGATGAAACAAAGGCTCGTCATTGCCGCCGCTCTTTTGCATGAACCGGAGGTGTTGATAATTGACGAGCCCATGGTCGGCCTCGATCCGGCCGCCGTAAAAATGGTCAAAGACATCTTCCGTACACTTGCCGCGCATCAGGTTACGATTTTCGTCTCCACCCACACTCTGGGCATTGCCGAGGATTTGTGTGATCGCATCGGCGTTATTCACAAAGGAAAGCTTCTGGCACAAGGGACGATGGCCGAGCTCAACAATGCCGCAAAGACCGGCAAGGCGGGACTGGAAGAAGTGTTTTTGACGCTGGTGAAAGAATCATAGTCTATGAACAGAACTTTGCTCGTACTGCTACGGCCGAGACTTATTGCCGCCCGGCGCGCTCTCACCAGTCGCGGCGGCAATCATGCCACATCACGGATAATTTTGTTCGGTGCGGTGGGGACGATTTTCTGGCTGGGCACTTTTGCCGTTTTCTACCGCGTCCTTTCCTATTTCCAGAGCGTCGAAGGCTTTGGCGACATTCTGGCGATGAAACTGCTGTCGATGATGATGATCACCTTTTTCGCGCTGCTTGTGTTCAGCAATATCATCAACAGCCTTTCGCATATGTATCTCAGCCGTGACCTTCCTTTGGTACATTCTGTGCCTGTTTCCATCGAAGATCTCTTCATGTCACGCTGGCTGGGGAGCCTTGTGGACTCTTCATGGATGGTGGTGGTGTTCAGCCTGCCGGTTTTTTTGTCATACGGTCTGGTATTCAAGGCAGGCATGTTTTACTATCTTGTTTCTCTTGGGGCCATCCTCTGTCTTTGCCTGATCGCGTCGTCATTGAGCGCCCTGGCAGTTCTCCTGGGCGCGGCCATTCTTCCCGCGGGCAAGATCCGCACACTGTTTGTCATACTGGGTATCGGGCTGGCCGTTGTGCTTATCGTTATTTTACGGATCATCCGCCCGGAGCAGCTGGTCAACCCCGATAGTTTCGCCTCTGTCGTTGTCTATCTGAATTCCCTTCAGGCATTATCACTGCCTTCCCTGCCGACCACCTGGATCACGGATACTCTGCATCATGCGCTAAACACAAGGTGGAAAACGTCTCTTTTCAATCTGTCATTGTCGCTTAGCTTTGCGCTGGCACTGATATTTATAAATGAGATGATTTCCATCCGTCTTTATGGACGGGGATTCTCCCGGGCACAGACAACTGCCAGACGCTTATTCAGGCCGCTTCAGTTCTTCGGTAGAAGCTGGGAGGATGCTCTTTTTTTCCTCTCCGGTGAGGCGCGGGCATTCATCGTGAAGGATATCCGCACCTTTTTCAGGGACTCGACCCAGTGGCCGCAACTTTTTTTAATCTGTGCGCTGATTGTCATCTATCTTTATAATTTTTCTGTCCTGCCGCTGGACAAGACTCCGATCAAAACAATTTATCTGCAAAACCTGTTTTCCTTTTTGAATGTGGGGCTTGCCGCATTCGTCCTTTCGGCCATTGCCGCACGGTTCGTCTTTCCGGCAGTCAGCACCGAGGGCGAGGCTTTTTGGATGATCCGCTCTGCCCCTGCATCATTGAAGGTGTTTCTGTGGTGTAAATTTTTCCTTTATTGTCTCCCCCTGCTGGTTTTATCGGAACTCTTGATTGCCGTGAGCAATTTGCTACTCGGAGTCACACCCTTTATGATGTACCTTTCGATGCTTACGGTACTTTTCCTGGTACCGGCCATTACCGGCCTTGCGGTGGGACTGGGAGCCCGTTTTCCGGATTTTAAATCGGAAAACCCCGCTCTTGCGGCCACAGGACTGGGAGGCTTGATTTTCATGCTGCTTTCGTTTGCTCTGATTGCCGCCGTATTGATTTTGGAGGCGGGACCTGTGTACAGGATTTTCATGGCTCGTCTTCACAGCCAGGGTTTTTCGGCACCTCAGATACTTTGGTTCATTTTCTCTTTTGTTTTTGCGCTTTTGCTGTGCCTTTTTTCCCTTTTTCTTCCGATGAAAGCGGGAGAAAAACACCTGCACAAAATTTGAGCTTCGCCACTGACTTACAATCCCTTTCCGGCACCATATTGCAGAGGCTCTCCGTCGGCAAAAATTTAAAATTATCTTGATTTTAGTCAAACTATACGTTAAACAACCGCACTTAAATCGCCCGCTACGTCAGGCCTTTTAGTGACTTGAGATACCGAAAGGAGTTTCTATGGCAAAATACGAATCAAAATCCTTGAGAAACATGGCCGTCATCGGTCACGGAGGCACAGGTAAAACATCTCTTTGCGAATCGCTCCTGTTTGTCTCCGGAAAAAATGAGCGCCTCGGCCGTGTTGACGACAACACTTCCTCCATGGACTATGAGCCTGAAGAACAAAAAAGACACGTATCCATTTCCTCGGCGGCAAACTTCGTCGAATGGGACAAGCATAAAATCAATATGATCGACACTCCCGGTGATTCCAACT
>CAYWRV010000168.1:0-4404 GCA_964460865.1 uncultured Smithella sp.
CCTCTGTTTTTTATTTTCTGAAGTATGATTTTTCAGATTCATTACTTTGCAATAGCGGTCCGTAAGTGAAAACACTTGTCCATACCGCAGCGAGGCATTGTCATGAGCCATCAACAGACTGATAAACCGGATGCAGGGAGACTTCCCAATCTCATGGATCTGCCGCTTGAGGAAATGGAGGCCTTCATCTTTTCGTCGGGAAAGGAAAAATACCGTGCCCGGCAAATCATGAAATGGCTCTACCAGTCCGGCGTCACCTCGTTTGAGACCATGACGACACTGGGCCGCGACTTTCGCGAGAAGCTCCCTTCGATGGCGCGCATCTACCGCCCGACGATTGCCAAAATTCAGAAATCACGGGACGGCACGCAAAAGGCGCTTCTGGAACTGGAAGACGGCCTTTATATTGAAAGTGTTCTAATTCCCGGTAAAAACCATTGGACGCTTTGCGTCTCCACACAGGCCGGCTGCGCCATGGACTGCGCTTTTTGCCTGACTGCCAAAGGTGGCTTCAAGCGCAATTTGACCCCGGCGGAAATTGTCGGCCAGTTTGTCACCTTGAGGCATGAAACAAAGGAAGGCGCGGCCGTGGGCAACATCGTCATGATGGGCATGGGAGAGCCGCTGGCCAACTACGAAAACACAATAAAGGCGATAAAAATCTTCACCTCCGATTTTGCCTGCGGCATGTCCAACCGCCGCATTACCCTCTCCACCTGCGGCCTCGTTCCGCAAATCGGCCGATTGGGCGCGGAAAACAGCATCAACCTGGCGGTTTCGTTAAATGCACACGACGATGAAACCCGCAGCCGACTCATGCCCATCAATAAAAAATATCCGCTGGCCGAGCTTATGGAAGCGTGCAAAAAATATCCCATGCCGGGCCGCAGAATGCTCACCTACGAATACATACTGATCGACGGCGTCAATTCATCGCGCGCGGATGCACAAAAGCTCGCACGCCTGCTGGCGGGCCAGCGCTGCAAAATCAACCTGATTACTTTCAACGAATATCCCGGCTCACCCTTTAAATCTCCCTCCCCCGAAACAGTTTCGGCATTCCAGCAGGTCCTGCTCGACCGCCACTACACCGCCATGCTCCGAAAAAGCAAAGGCGCCGACATACTGGCAGCCTGCGGCCAGCTAAGCGGCGCTTACACTAAAGCTTAACCCGGATATTTGGGGGATTCCGCCGGAATTTCAATAATGCAGCTATAGCCTTTTCCATCCGAAGTAGTGATTATTACGAAGTGCCGCGGACAGCTCGTGGAGTAATCACCGGAAAATAAGTGGCCATTTCCTCACGTTTTTGCTTTAATACTCCAATAGATAGAAAATCTTTCAACTTATCGGACTCGCAGCCCTATGAATAGAACGGCAAACTGCGGAGAGGACAATAATTAAGGCCTGAAAGAAAAAAGCTACTACAAAGCGACCAAGATCGTGGACGACCGGGGCATTGAGGGCCTGAAGGTGATGGAGGTGTGAGAATGAGACCAGACTTTAAAAACATGCGTGACCAGATCGCCTCTTTTTGTCAGAAACACGGCATCAAGAAGCTGGCTATCTTCGGCTCTGCACTTCGCGACACATTTGGTACGGAGAGCGATATTGACATTTTGGTTGAGTTTGCCCCTGACAATATCCCGACTCTTTTTGACATAGCGGGAATGGAGCTGGAGCTTTCAGAGATTTTCGGCGGCCGCAAAGTGGATTTACGCACGGCGGAGGATCTGAGCCGTTATTTCCGTGACCAGGTCTTACAGGAGGCAGAGGTGCAGTATGCGTCAGGATGATTTGATTCGTCTGCGTCACATACGTGATGCCGCAACAGAAGCGCTTGGGTTCGTACGCGACCGCCGGCGGGAGGATCTGGATCATGATCGCCAGCTTGTTTGGGCACTGGTAAAGGCAATTGAAATTATTGGTGAGGCGGCCAGCAAGGTCAGCCAGGAGTCTCAAGACTTGCTCACCAACATACCGTGGCGGAACATCGTCGGGATGCGCAACCGACTGGTTCATGCCTACTTTGATATAAACCTCGATATTCTGTGGAAAACAGTTGTGGAAGGATTGCCGCCGATTGCTGAGGAGATAAAACAATTTTTGGATAGGTTAAATTAATGACACGTACAACCATAGATCGCCTGATAATCAATTCACCCTATGAGAAACCGACGAGACACTGGCGCTATGAGCGGGAGACACGCACCTTCGATCTGGTCCAGGGGCGGCGTCCGGCGGGATATACGGCGGTCGCTCTAGACACACCACTGATTTTGGCTTTATGCTCTATCGGGAGTTGAAGTGTGAGAGGTAACGTCATCTCATATATCCAGATGTGCCAGAGGGAAGGCGCAAGTCTACAGCGCGGTATGAATTTCCGGCTAAAGGGACGTCATTCGGTAATTCTTATGTCTGTTCGCTCAAATTCCCCCTACCGAGATGAAATACGGGATGACGGGGCTGTGCTTATTTACGAAGGCCATGATGTGCCGAAGCGAAAGGGAGTTTCTGACCCAAAATCTTTCGATCAACCACAACGGCTACCTAGCGGCACTCTTACGGAAAACGGAAAATTTCATCAAGCCGCTCAAGAGCACAAAGCCGGCAAAAAAGGGCCGGATATCGTCAAGGTTTACGAAAAGATTAAAACCGGTATTTGGACTGATAACGGCTTTTTTCATCTTGTGGATTCTTGGATTGAAAACGATGGTGTCAGGAATGTATTTAAATTTAAGCTCGTGGCTGTCGAAAGCGTATCTGATGAATTGGCCGCGGAAGAAAACGTCAATCAACATGTTGAACATAGCCGCATTATCCCAACCAGCGTAAAACTTGAAGTATGGGCACGCGATAGAGGCAAGTGTGTAATTTGTGGCGCCACTGACGAGCTTCACTTTGATCACATTGTTCCTTTTTCAAAAGGCGGTACGTCACTGAAGGCTGAAAATATTCAACTCCTTTGTGCACGTCACAATTTAAGCAAGAGCTCTAAGATACAATAAAAAAGCGTAAAAAGTTATTCCAGCGAAGCTTCAAATAAAGACTCTATTTTCTTTGTTATGAATATCAGTGTTGACCTCGAAAAGATGAAAGATAAATCCGTACAAAATATACAAGGAATCACCAAATGCAAGTGATTCGATGTACACAAAAATTGCTTCGGGAGTTAAAACAAGAACCAACGAATGTAGTTCCGATGAATCATTTATTGGGAAGCTGGCACGCCAATTTATTGATCATTGAAAGGCACAAATGTGTTCTTGTAACTAACGACTCCACTTTATACACAATATTCATTCCTTGCCTCACAAAGCCGGACTTTCAAGTATTTTCTATATTATTCGGGCAGCATCTGTTTAAGAATCTCTTGAATGAAGATTTTAGCCAAAAGCAAATTGAAGCGGTTCTTGATGAGCACCGGGATATTCAATACGGAAAAACTAATAATCGCAGAGTTCTCGGTTCGATGAATGATCTTACATTCCAATTAAAATGCCACATTAAAATGGATGGCGGAATAAAAGCTACGAATATACCGGAGCTAAACTACAACTTGAACAGGACTATTTTAAGTTTAATTGATTATCAACACCCTATTGATATGCTGCGAAGCAAATTGGAAGAAATAAACACATGACTAAAACAACCCACCTGATCGCGCCGCTTGCATCGAATATTTGCGTTAGGCAGGAAAAGAACAATGACAAGGTTGAAAAGGCGAACTGAAATGGACGAGATTGAAATTAAAATTACCCCCGAAGAAAGAGATCTAATCCTTGATCTTACTTTTGCTGATGAAGTCCTCACCGATCGATTAAAGATAGCCGAGATGAGGGGCAAACATCTGGTGGCGAGGTATTCGATAAGTGATCTGGATGATTTGATCGGATTCATTGCGGCTGAGGCAAATCACGCGGAAGATAAAAAGCTTCAAAAGAAACTGGACAGGCTCATTGATAAATTAGAACGTATGCTTGAGGAATAAATAAAGAAGCGATAAAAAGTGACAACAGCAATCCGTCTGATCGCTCCGCTCCAGTTCAAAATCCCCCTCCCCCGAAACTGTTTCGGCATTCCAGCAGGTACTGCTCGACCGCCACTACACCGCCATGCTCCGAAAAAGCAAAGGCGCCGACATACTGGCAGCCTGCGGCCAGCTAAGCGGCGCTTATGCGGCCGCCCCTGAAAACTCCCTATAGCCCCGCGCTAAAGCGGGAAATATTATCGATTTTTTTCCCGCTTTGTGTTTCAATACATCAATGAGTGCACAATCGTTTCATTTATAAGGGTTAATATGACGGAAGTTTTTCTGTGGATTACTCTGTTGGCATTCTGAGGAAAGAGTATGACTTGGTTTGTCATAGCGATAATTGCAGCTGCGATCATTTATATGTGGAT
>CAYWRV010000169.1:0-4349 GCA_964460865.1 uncultured Smithella sp.
TTCGACAGGCTCAGGGTGAACGGGGGAGATTAGTGGTTGCGCTTCGCGTTTTATTGGCCGTTCGTGCCCGGCTTTAATAACCGTTCGTGCTGAGCCCGTCGAAGCATGAACGGCGCTTATCTTTAAAACCCCTCTCATCTCCTTCGACAGGCTCAGGGCGCGCGGGGGTTTTAAATGCTTTACCGTTAAACCACGAGCTAATCGCCAGCCGTGAACTCTCCAACCTTCCAACCTTCCAATCTTCTAATCTTCTAATCCTCTAACCCTCTAATCTTCTAAACTTCTAATCTTCCACCCCTCCACTCCGTGGAGCGGGTCGCTACCAGCCTTTTTCCCACATATCGTCATCATCGTATATTTTTTCCTCATCGAGCGCTTCGGGCGCGTCCAATTCGCAATCCCGCGTCTTTTGTTTTGCCTTTTCCCAGTGATATTCACGATACCATTCATGGGCCGTGATCATCGACATCACCTCGCTGGTGCCGGTCCAGATGGAGGCCAGGCGCACATCGCGATAAATCCGTTCGATGGGGAAAACATTGGTGTAGCCGATGCCACCCATGACCTGCATCGCATTATGAACTACTTTCTGGCAGGACTCGGTGATGAATTTTTTGCTCTGGGAAACCATCCGGCGGATAAGGTTCATATCGAGTCCGGCATCAACAGCGCGTGCGGTCGCGTAAGCCATGGCGCGCGCCGCGTCGAGCAGCATGACCGCCTCGGCGATCTGAAAGCTGACGCCCTGGTAGGTGTTGATAACCCGCCCGAACGCCTTGCGCCTTGACGTGTAGCCGGTGGCGATTTCCAGCGCGGGACGCGCCGCGCCGATGGTCATGGCCGCCGTCCCCAGCCTCTCGGGAATCATCATCGTGTTGAAAACATCATAGCCGCCCTGCACCCTGCCGACTACATTGGTTTTCGGCACCTTCACATCCCTGAAAATAATGCGCCCCGTACCGCCGCCCCGGCAGCCCATCAAACCATAGAGATACTTAACTTCGACGCCCTCAGTCCGGTCAACGATGAAGCAGGTGATCGCCTCCTGCGGCTTCGCCTCAGGATTCGTCCGGGCATAGACCAGGAAAAAATCCGCCCCTTCCGCACCGACGATGAAACGCTTCTGGCCGTTTAACAGATAATGGTCGCCGCAATCCACCGCCTTGCTGGTGGCGCCGAAAAAATCCGACCCGCCGCGCGGCTCCGTCAGGCATTCGGCCGCAAACAAATCGCCGCGCAAAAGCGGCTTGACATACTTTTCTTTTTGCTCATCCGTACCATGCAGGACAATCGCGTCACAGACCAGCTCTGCACCGACGCCGAAGACACAGGCGAATTCATAGCTGATAACCCCCACTTCTTCCATAATCATGCAGGTCGTCACCCAGTCCATGTCGCGCCCGCCCCATTTTTTCGGATAGCGGCAGCCCAGCAGATTGCGCCTGGCCGCCTCGCGCAAATATTCGCGTGGAAATTTAATTTTGTCCGCATCCATATCCAGAATCAAATCCCTGGGAATCTCTTTGACAAACTCACGGACCTCGTCGCGGATTTTAATTTGTTCCTTCGTCAACAGATGTTCAAACATGTTTTTCTCCTTCCGGCCGCCTCCCGGCGTCAGCCTTTACAAATTTCAGGCGATTATAACAGAAACAATCGATTCCCGCTTGACTATTGTCCGTGACTATGCACAGGTTTCCGCAAAACAAAGAGTGTCTTGAGACAAATTTGAATCATTTTCTGATTTCCGAGACATGACTTCCCCGGACGCTTTTTCGACCGGGTGTTTTTTATCAGCCACGGCGCGCCTGTGTAACGGTGAAAAGCGCCGCCAGGCGGGCGGATGCCGGGATTATCGCCCGGCCAGGTGAGGCATTGAGCCGCTTCCTTCAACCTTCTTTCTAAAGCCGGAGCGGGACGGAGGTGATGTTGATGCTTTGTGTAACCCCGACGGGGGAACAGAGATTTAATATGTACCAAATGCGACACAGCAGAAAGGAAACGGGAGATGAGTAAGAAAAATTTGTATGTAGGCAATCTGTCTTTCAAGGTCACAGATGAAGACCTGATGGCCAGCTTCTCACAAGCAGGAGAAGTCGTATCCGCGGCGGTCATCAGGGATAAGTTCACCGGCCAGTCCAGAGGATTCGGTTTTGTCGAAATGAAAACAGAAGAAGGCGCTCAGGCGGCGATTCAACAATTCAATGGCGGCATGCTCGACGGAAAAGCCATCACGGTTAATGAAGCCAAACCGAAAAAGGAATTCAGCGGCGGGAATCGCGGCGGAGGAGGCGGGTTCCGGCGTGACGGCAGAGGCGGCGGAGGAAACCGCGGCGGACGTTACTAAATCAAGGGAAAGCCCCGAAGCCATCAGATTTCGGGGCTTTTTTTAATTTTTTAAGGTTTTAGAATTATTCACTGCCGCATTCCTTCGTGGGATGCGCAGATAACAACACCGGCCAGGGGCTCAACAATGTTTTCCCCCTGTCTGTCGAATAACTCACCTCTCATCGCATACGGCTTAGCAATAAATCAGTACGGCAACTAATTCACCTGCGCGGCAGGTGCATGACGGGGGTGATTTCCAGGTCAAGACAAATCCGCCGTTTGGAACATGGACATGATGGCGGACAGGCTCTCCGCATTTCCGGCTGTTTTCTGCGTTTCAACGTTCATCTCGGCGATCGCCGCATTTACCTGGTCTATCCCGCGGGATTGTTCCTGTGAGGCGGTGGAGATATTCTCCATCAGCTCCACGACCTTATCGGAACTCGCCTGCACGTCGGCAAACGCCCCGCCGGTCTGGCGGACAAGTTCCTCGCCGTTTTTCAGTTTATCCACAATATCCTGGATCAATTCGGCTGAACCACGCGCGGATTGAGTCGCCCGCATGGCCAGGTTCCGGACTTCGTCCGCCACCACGGCAAATCCCGCCCCAGCTTCTCCAGCGCGGGCCGCTTCCACAGAAGCATTGAGCGCCAGCAGATTGGTTTGGAAAGCGATTTCATCTATACTTTTGACGACTCTCTGCGTCTGTTCTCCGGCCTTATTGATCTCGTTCATCGACGCGGTCAGTTTTGCCATTGAATCATTGGCTTTGCGGATGGCCTCACTGGCCGTGACCATCAGATGATTTGCCTCGCTTGTGCTGGCGGCGTTCTGTTTGATCATCGAAGCGATTTCTTCAAGCGATGCGGATGTTTCTTCGATGGAGGCCGCCTCCTTGGCCGATGAATCCTTCAGCACCACGGACACTTCCAGAGCATGTCCCACGGCGTTATTGATTTTGGCGCCGGCCGTGTTGACCGAGTCAATCAAATGCCCGATTTCGTCATGCGACTCCCATTCGATATTCTGCGTGAGATCCCCCTCGGCAAGCCTCCCCAGGACACCGATGGCTTTTTTAAGCGGGGTCAAAATCAGCCGAGTTACGGCGATGGCGGCAATGTAGGATAAAATCACGGCCAGGATGAAAACCACGACAAAGGCGGCCAGCGTAAAATAAAAAGAAGAGACGGACGAATCATAAGTATATTTCCCCAACTTTTTTTCATAATCCACCAGGGCGGAAAGATTCTTATGGAGTGTCGCGTATTTTTTGTCCGCTTCCATGCCGGCCGACACCGTTTGAAAGGAAGATGTCGCGTCGCTTAAGGCCAGCTCCAGAAGTCGTGTCGAGGCTTTTTGATACTCCAGCAGATTGGACAGGACCGCTTCGTACAATTTCTTCTCCCCCTCAGACAGACGGCCCGAAGACAAAGATTTTTCTATTGAATCGACATTCAGCGCCATCGTCTCTTTGACTTTTCCGACCAGGGCGTCAATTTCCTGCTGGTCCTGCATCCAGTTGATCATGTTGAAAATCTGGTAGATTGTTCCGTTGGCGGCGGCCGCGTCCTGCGCAATCTGCAAGCTTTGCTGCAGTTGTTGAAACCGGTTTGTGTAAATGTCGTCGATCGCGTTTTTCATCATCCAGAAGCTGAAAAAAGTGCCGCCGGCCAGAAGAAGCAGAAAAATAAAGACGATAAGCGGCGAAACAAGCATTTTCATGCCGAGCTTCAAATTATTGAAAAATTGTTTCATGCCAAAACCTCCGGAACTTGTACAACAGATTTTGAGCCGCCAATTTACTGAAATAGAAAACAGCGTGAGTTGAGCCGCACGAACGCGCACATGAAGAGACGGAAAAATGATGCACTAAAGTATTATATCGGAATATTTTGACGAACCTTTAACAAAAAACAAGCGCTGCTACTTGCTTGACTGGATATACTCGGTAATCTTGGCCGCAAGTGTTTTGACGACATATTCGAACTCATCGACATCTTTATCCAGAAGCGTCATCCGGA
>CAYWRV010000170.1:0-4341 GCA_964460865.1 uncultured Smithella sp.
ATAACTTCACCTCATCCGCTTTTGGCCACAACAACGAGATAACCATGATGATCGAACAGTCCGGTCTGGCCGAAGAAGTCCGTGCCTATATCTTGAGGCTGATCAGGGAGGTTAAATGAAAAATCGTCGTCTGGCGGCTGTCGTATCTTTTTTGTTTTTGCTGGCAATTTTAGCCGGATGTGTCAGGGGAGCTTTTGTGGTTGAAAAGCGCGTCGAGGTCTCCGACGTGCAGACTATCGAGCGGCCGCCGGAGGCGGCCATGGCCGAAAAACCGGAAGAAGCAGCCCCCTCGGGCGAGCCTTCCTTAATGGTTCCTCTGCCGATTTCAACAGACCGTCAGGCCATCGGCTGCATTTTGCCACTTTCCGGACGTTTTGCCGATGAGGGTAAAAAAGCGCTGGACGCGGCACTCCTGGCGGCTGATATTTTCAAAGAGCGTTCGCCTTCTCCCTGGAAAATCGCCGTGGCCGACGGAGGCGGCGCTCCCGGCGCAATTTCCGAGGCCATCGCCTATCTTGATGAGCAGGTGAAGGTTATGGCGATTGTCGCCGTCTGCGGCGCTTCAGACGCAGCCCGGGCGGCGGCCGAAGCCCAGCGGCGCAATATTCCACTGATTCTGATTTCCTCCAAAGAAGGAGTCACGCAGGCGGGCGAGTATGTGTTTCAGCATTTTCTGACTCCGTCTCAACAAGCCGAAGCGCTGGCGCGCTACGCCCTGGATACACTCAACGTCGCTATTTTCACAGTCCTGTACCCTGAAGACGAATACGGCCAGGAGATGCTCGGTCTGTTTCAGTCCGAAGCCCGGCAAGTAGGAGGAAAGGTGCTCCGGAGTGTTCCCTACAGTAAAACACAAACAGACTTTACCGCCCAGATACAAAAGCTGACCGGGAACAAGGCGGCAATGCCGGCGAAAACTTATGGAACCAGGGAACAGGCAAAAGAACAGGAGCCTCTCGATTTTGAGGCGATTTTCATTCCCGATTCGGCATTCCGCGTTAAAATGATTGCCTCACAGCTTGCCTTTTACAGTGTCCGGGGCGTCAAGCTGCTGGGTACGAGTTTATGGAATTCACCGGAGCTTTTGAAAAAAGACGTGGAGTATCTGGAGGGGGCTGTTTTTGCGGACAGCTTCTATGTAAACGGGTTTTTGCCGGAAACAAATGATTTTGTCGATTCTTTCTATGCGGCCTACGGCAGGGAGCCGGGCGGTATGGAGGCCCTCACCTATGACACCACAAAGCTGGTGATCCGTGTGCTGGAGAGCCCGAACGTCGGCACACGCGCCGATTTCATAAAATCGCTGCAGGCGGTGACGGGTTTCTGCGGGGCGACCGGCTGCATTTCTTTCCGCGACAGCCGTGTCGCTCATAAAAACGGCTTTATTCTGAAAATCGAAAACGGCAAGCTGGTGCAGGTGAAGTAGGCGCAGGGAAAGCGAGCAAAGGATTGAGGTGTCTGCTGGCTGCTATATGACTAAACGATAAGATGGTTTTTAATGAGAATTTTACTGACAAATGACGACGGGATTTATGCCCGTGGCCTTTCCGCTCTTTATGAGGAACTTTCCAAAGATGCAGACTGCCTGATCGTCGCGCCCGAGATCGAGCAGAGCGCCGTAGGGCACGCGATCACCCTTTTTCGCCCCCTGATGGTCCGTAACGCCACCAAAGGCGGATCTTTTCTGGGCTACGCTGTTTACGGCACACCGGCGGACTGCGTTAAAATCGGCATCAAGGAACTTGTGGGCCAGGCGCCGGACATGGTTGTTTCCGGCATTAATCGCGGGTCGAATTGCGGCAATAACGTGATCTACTCCGGCACGGTCTCCGCTGCGACGGAAGCGTCGATGATGGGGGTGACGGCGATGGCGGTTTCACTGGATTCGCACAAAGAGGCGGATTTTTCCTATGCGGCGCGTGTGGCGCGCAAACTCGTCAAGCTGCTCAGGGCCGATGCGTCCCTGGCCGGCGTGGCTTTCAATGTGAACGTGCCGTGCCTGCCGCCAAGCGAAATCCGCGGCATAAAAGTTGTGCGCCAGGCACGGGGGCGGACCATCGAATCCTTCTCCAAGCGTGTTGACCCGCGGGACAATACTTACTACTGGATGACCGGGGAGAAAAAGCCTCTGCCGCGTGATTTGGAAACAGACACAGGCGCTCTGGCGGCGGGCTATGTCACCGTGACCCCACTCCACTATGACCTCACCAGATACGACCTCCTGGATCCTCTGAAAAAGCTGGAGTTTGCCTAGGGCCGGAGATTGCCGGCTCAGGTGCGCGCATGATGCGAGAGCCGGTTTCATTTGCCGCTTATCAACGCATCAGCAATACAGGGATGGTGCTTTTGCGGATGACCTGTGAAGTAGTGCTCCCCAGAAACAATTCGCGCAGGCGGTTGTGGCCGTATGCACCCATGGCCATCAGCTCGACCGCGCCCTCACGGATGAAATTGATTATCTCATCCGCTTCACGCCCGGTGGAAATAATCACCTCGCAATCCACCTGAGCCTCCGCGGCCATGTCTTCAACTTCAACGGATAACCCGGCTGCTTTTTCACCGTCTTTGTTGATGATGAGTGTTGTGATGGGCCACTTTGTTTTTTCCGAAATGTACAGGCATAATTCCAGGACCTTGCGCGCGGAGGAACTGCCGTCATAGGCGAGCCCCATGCTTTCGATTTCTCCGAAGGCGGGTGGAATCACCATGACCGGTTTGCCGGAGCGCCTGATGACCACTTCCGCCACCGAGCCGATGATAGAGCTGTCCCTGATATGGAGATGTTCTCCTTTCTTTGCCATCAGCACCAGGTCGGCATTTTCCGCCTCCTCGATGATGGTATCACTGATTTTGCCGATGCTCTTTTTCACGCTGCACGCCACGCCGGCGGCCCCGCAGCGGTCAGTGAAATCCTGTAGAACTTTATCTGCTTTTTCTTTCAGTGACTCTTCGATGGCGCCGAAAAAGCCGTCATAGGGGGGCATGGTGACGGTGCCGGTTACATCGCTCATCATCGGTCCCTGAATGAGATAAACGTCAATCACATTCAGGCCGGTGAGCACGGCTTCCAGTCTGGGCGCGATGTAGATTCCGTAATCAATGGCAACGCCACTGTTGGTGGACCCGTCAACTGGAATGAGGATGGATTTGATCATGGCGGCTATCTCCCCGGATTGAACGGTTTACGGTTCTTTTTTCTGGTCGAAATGACTCAAATCGTTAAGCAGGCCGGCGATGTCTTTTTCATCCCAGGTTCGTCCCTGCGGCTCATCGCCGGTCGCGTCCTGCTCGGCCGGGTTGCCGTTTTCCGCAAAGGTGAGAAACCTGCCTTTCAGGTTGCCGTTAATATAGGTCGCCTGCTCGCGGACCTGCCCGCTTTTGTGGTAGGCTACATAATCGCCTTCGCGCTTATCATTTTTAAAGGCGCCTTTTTCCTTGATTTGCCCGCTCTTGTAATAGCAGACATACTCGCCGTGGAACTTGCCGTCGCGGAAATTCTCTTCCTCCCTGAGTTCGCCGGTTTTGAAATAGCGCCGGTAAGTGCCATGCAGCTTTCCTTCCCTGTAAAATTCCTCTTCCCGTATTTGGCCGTTTTCAAAATATGAGATATACGAGCCGGACATTTTGTCATCGACAAAAGTTGTTGTTTCCCTTACCTGTCCGTTGGCGAAGTAGCTGACAGCCGGGCCGTTTCGCTTGCCGCCCCGGAAGTGAAGGCGTGTCATAATCTGACCGCTGGGGAAGTAGGCCGTGTATTCCCCCTCCAGCTTCCCTTCCTCCAGATATTTTTTTTCTTTTACTGCGCCGCTCGCGTAATGAATGATTTTTTCCTGGGCCATGGACGCTCCGCCGGTGGCTGTTTCGCCCCGTTTTTCAAGATTTTTTAATTTTTAAACAATCAGCTGTGATAATGCAACACAAAAAGAGGCCTGCGAAATTTTGTTTTACTTTTTTGCGAAAGCCTAATAGAAGTTGACTTCGGGGCGCAATGTTCCATATATTAGGCCGAATATTATAACTACGAGCAAACAGGAATGATTGTTTCCAATTTAGACACAACCAGGGTCGCCATTATCGGGCCGGGTCGCCTGGGTACCTCATTCGCCTATAAACTGGGGCGCGACAATAAACGTGTCGCCATTTATTATCACAACGCGGATGTGTGCAAGGCCATCAACCGCGACCGCCTGAACCCCATACACCTCACCGAGGATCTGGCTTCGCGCCTGGGCGGCATGGACAAGGTGCCCAGGCTGCCGGAGAAAGTTTACGCCACCAACGATCTGGAGCATATCGTCGAGCACAACGATTTCATCATGCTTTGCCTGACGGTGAACCGGC
>CAYWRV010000171.1:0-4339 GCA_964460865.1 uncultured Smithella sp.
GCCTTCAGCGCTAAAGGACAGGCCCCGATGCAAATGACCACCGTAATGAAGGGCAAATATCTGGGCCCCTGCAATAAATAACCAGCCTTTCTTTTTTCAGGCGACCGGGGCTCAATGCATCGGCCGCCTCAAAAAAAGACGGGCAGCAAATTGAAAAGGAGAAAAGCATGAGACTCAAAGACAAAGTGGCAATTGTGACAGGATCGGGACGCGGTATCGGTGAAGGCATCGTTTTGCGCTTCGCGGAAGAGGGAGCGAAAATAATTGTCAATGACGTAAACGAACAGGACGCAAACAATGTTGTAGATCAGGTCAAATCAAAAGGCGGCCGGGCCATTGCGGTGCTGGGTTCCGTCTCCGACCGCCCGACCGTACAGAAAATGGTTGATACAGCCGTCAAGGAATTCGGTACGCTGGACATTATCGTCAATAACGCGGGCATCACACGTGATGTCATCTTGCATAAAATGACCGATGATCAATGGAACGCAGTGATCGATGTCAATCTGACCGGCGTGTTTTACGGGATACAGTGCGCGGCCCGCCATATGCGTGAAAAAGGTTACGGTAAAATCATCAACATCTCCTCGACCAGCGCCCTGGGCAATGCCGGCCAGCTGAACTACTCGGCAAGCAAGGCGGGCGTCATCGGCATGACCAAAACCGCGGCCAAGGAACTGGGCGCCAAGGGAATCAACGTCAACGCCATTGCTCCGGGTATGATCTGGACCGACATGATGAAGAGCATGCCTCCGGAAACGATCAAGCAGATGGACGCCATGCTTCCTTATCTGGTTCCGATGAACCGCAAAGGGTCACCGCTGGACATCGCCAATCTGGCACTGTTTCTCGCGTCCGAGGAAAGCTCGTTCATTACCGGCCAGGTCATCTTCTGCGATGGCGGAATGAAGATATAGAGAGGAAAGGTTTTAGTTCGCAGCGAATAGCTCATAGCTCGTGGTTGATGGTGAAAGGTGGATGGATAAGGCGAGGCAGGCGATCCCCCGTCAACTGAAGCACCGACCAGCGAACTTACATGACCTGTAAATAGAGCGGCCTGAAACCAATTCGGTAATCAGGCCGCCTTTTTTATCGTTGTCTATCACGCTTTTTCTCACGCGAAAGTCTTTTCATTGCCGCCCGGACAGAAGCTGGCTTTCATACTACGGCAACATTTGATCCGGTCGACTGCTGTTCGGCCGCACGCCACCCTGCGTTAATAGGGGATATGGTTGAAGGGATCGTAGGCGACATCGAGGCAGGTTTCTATTTCAGATGCTCTGGCGATGCAAAACAGAATGTATTTGCCTTTGGGCATGGCCTTTTCCAGGTGCTCGAAAATCGACAGGTACGGCTCCGCCATGGCGACCCCGACTTTCTGGGGACTGTTGCTCAAAACGACCAGACGGTTTTTCAGGGCATATTGCTCTCCAATGGCTTTTTGCATTGTCGGATAGACGCGAAAACCTTTCAGGGAAACAATAGGCATGCTGAAATGGGCGGAAAGAGCCCTCATGTATTCATCTTCATTAATGATCCTTTTACGCGCCAGCAGGTCCCCCAGGTACTGGTGCCGCCCATAGCTTTTTTGATTCTGCTGCAGCTCTAAAACGTCTTCGAGCTGCCGGGGCGTGATCATATTGAGCTCTACGAGAATTTCACCGAGTTTCTTCCTTTTGTTACTGAAATAAATGTTTTTCATAATGATGGACTGTGGAAAGCCCATCTCGCAAAGAATCTGTCCCAGATACTTATGAGGTTCCTTGTTTTTCCTCCTCATCGCCTCTTCCAGATCAGCCGGTTCAATAATCTTTTTGGCGACAAGTATCTGTCCGATTTTATTGGACGTCGTTTCAGCCTCTTTAATTTTTGATTCAAGGGTTTTTAAAGCGACGGTAAGGCTGTTGAGGGCGCTGCTCAATTGGGCGTGCGAGTCGACCTGGAAATTACTCTGATTTTGCGACGGTGCGGGTTTCGGCTTGAAAGGCTCTAGTTTCTGAGTCGTCCGGCTCATATTCTTTTTTTCCTGTTCCATTTTGTCTCTAAACATACTTCTTGCTGACATGGTCGGCTAAACAATTTCAAGCAATATGGGTGCCATTAGTATATTTTTAGTTTTTCTTGAAAAAACACACAGACTCCCGCCTGCCCGCTGACTGTCCCTATTAATCAAGCTACTTAATTTATTCATAATATTCTGATATTGGTGTCCGTGCAAATCTCTCCTTCACCTTTACCCGGACCTGAGAAAATTCACAACGGTAAACAAACCGGGGTCAAAATCGATGAATCGTTGATGTAAAACAGGTTTAAAATGACCTCCTTGTTTTCTATGTCGAATCTGTGTGTTTTGCCGTGCATAAACGCTATATCGGCAACCAGACAACCTTCATGCTGACAAACATAAAAACTCTGCCCAAAGCATACTATCGGTTTTTTTGAATAGCAACTTTATCCTCAGGCAAAGTCGGATCTACCATTCACCGCAATAAAGTGCAATCAAATCAAATAGAAATGACCTTTTTGATTGACAGGGGGGGTGGTTTTTTATAGTTTGGGCCATTACAAGGGGCACGACGTAAAAATAGAACGCGCCAGACGGAGAATTATATGGGCAAAGACCAAAACCCTTTTAAAAAAATCATGTCTTTTTTACGCCACGACGTCTGGAGGGTGCGCCGTACCTCACTTCCCCCCGGAAAATCCTTCTTTTTGAATCTTTTGAGGGTGTTCATTTTGTCCGTAAGAGGCTTTGACGAGGACAAATGCCGCCTGCGCGCATCGGCACTGACCTTTTATTCCCTGATCTCCATCGTGCCGGTCATGGCGATGGCTTTCGGCATTGCCAAAGGCTTCGGCTTTGAAAAATTAATGGAACAGCAACTGCGCGACAAACTGGCGGGCCACGAGGATATTTTGCAAAAAGTACTCGAATTTTCCAACGCGCTTCTGGCCAACACCCAGGGAGGCCTGATTGCCGGCGCCGGCTTAATTGTCCTGATATGGGCGATACTCAAGGTGCTGGGTCAGATCGAAGATTCCTTCAATGACATCTGGGGAGTGAAGGAAAAGAGGTCCCTGGGGCGCATGTTCGGTGACTACTTGTCTCTTATGCTGGTGTGTCCGGTCTTGCTGATTTTATCGAGCGGCCTGACCATCTTCTTCACCACACAGATAACAACGATTGTGGAAAAATTCACATTTCTGGGAGTTATCGGGCCGGCTGTTTTCACCTTTCTGAAATTCTTGCCCTATGCTCTTTTATGGGGGGTATTCGCCTTTATCTATATTTTCATGCCCAATACAAAGGTGCGTTTTTCCTCGGGCCTCTACGCCGGGATTGTCGCCGGCACTATCTTTCAGCTTGTCCAGTGGGCCTACATTACTTTCCAGATCGGCGTTGCCAAATACAATGCCATTTACGGAAGTTTCGCGGCGCTGCCGCTTTTTCTGATCTGGCTTCAGTTAAGCTGGTTCATCGTTTTATACGGGGCGGAGTTTTCCTTCGCCCTGCAAAATGTCGATACCTATGAATTTGAGCCGGATGCCCTCGAGGCCAGCCACAGGGTTAAAACTCTGCTTGCGCTTCAGATCGCCCATCATCTGGTTCAAAACTTTGCCCGCGCCGAACCACCTTCCACCGCCCGCGAAATCTCCGCGCGGCTGGAAATACCCATTCGCTTTACCAATGAAATCCTCTTCGGGCTGAAAAAAAGCAACATCCTCACCACGGCGGAAGCCGAAGGCAACGGCGAGCAGGCCTATCAACCGGCACGGGATATAAGCAGGCTCGCCATTCAGGACGTCATCGTGGCGCTGGAGCAAAGAGGATTGAATGAAATGCCTTTTGCACACACACCTGAATTCGCCATACTTTCTTCCTCCCTGGAGGCTTTCGGCAAGGCCGTGGAAAAACTGCCGGAAAACAAACTGCTTACGCAAATACAGGAACCATCCGCCCGGTAACTTAGCCTGGGAGTGGATTAAAGGAGGATCTAATGCGTCCAGACGGACAGGCAAAAGGCAAAAAACTACACACACGCCGGATTGAAACATCCACCTACGAGTGCGCCGACGGAAAGATGATTGTAGAAGGCACATTAAGCGACGAAAGATTCCAGACTTCCTACACGGTGACCGGTGAGATATTCCCTGAAGGAGCCATTCACCATATGGCTGTGACTCTGCTGGTGGATAGCACGAATCTTCTGATCGCGGACGTAAATGTAAAGCTTATCGCCACACCACGCGAGGCCTGCCGGGAGACCATTGACTGCCTGGCCAAGATCAAGGGCCTTACCATCACCGGAGGTTTCACCAGGAAAGTTAAAAATATCGC
>CAYWRV010000172.1:0-4327 GCA_964460865.1 uncultured Smithella sp.
CAGCACCAGCGCCGTGAAGACCAGCGGTATGAAGAAGATGCCGATGACCGAAATGGCCAGCAGCATGAACAAAGGTACAATCGCGAGCGTGGCCAGTGCCCCCCAGAAAAAAGATTTTATTTTGCCCGCCGCAATGGCCCGGGCGGTGGAGTCCAGGGTTTTGGGCAGTAAAACAGCAGTAATCAGGGCGACAATCAGTATGATGGCGAAAAAGCCGAGTGAAATGATGTTTAAGATCAGTGTCCAGCCTTCCAGTTCGCCGCGCATTGTCGAGCGGAAGGCCTCGGCAAGTGAATTGGAATTTATTTCCGTGACTTCACCGTAAACCCGGGCGCCGCTGCCCATGACGACGACGCCTCCAATGGAAATCACTTTTCCTTCGACCAGGGCGCTTTTGGTGAGCACAACCGACCCGCCTATGGCCACGACGTTTTTCTTCACCCGGCCGCCGACAGTGATTTGTCCTCCCAGCGCCACGGCGTTATCCACTGTTTTCCCTTTTTCAATCGTGATGTTACGGCCGGCGTAAAAGATATTTTGTGCCTGGGCGAAACAGGGCAGGAAGACAAAAAAAAGCAGCACGGAAATGGCGACAAGCCCTCTTTTCATTTGTTCATCTCCATCCGCGCGGCGGCTCTCGCCTCTTTGTCTTTCGCCAGTTGCCGCACATAGGCGATAATGCCCGGCATGACGGAAATAATGATTATGGCCGCAATGACAATGGTGAAATTGCTTTTGACGGCGGGAATGTTGCCGAAATAATAGCCACCCAGCACAAAGATACAGACCCAGGCAATGCCGCCTGCGACGTTGTAAAAAAGAAAAAGGGGATAACGCATCGCGCCGATTCCCGCCACAAAGGGAGCGAATGTCCGGATGAAGGGCATGAAGCGGGCGATGACAATTGTTTTTCCACCGTGTTTTTTATAAAATTCGTGAGTTTTTATCAGGTATTTCTTCTTGAAAAAGCGGCTCTCTTCATAATGAAAAACCTTTGGCCCGATGAAATGACCTATGCTATAGTTCGCTGTGTCGCCCGCGATGGCCGCGATGACAACCAGTATCAGCAGGGCTTCAAGATGCAACGCTCCCAGAGCGGCCAGGGCACCCAGCGCGAATAGGAGGGAATCACCCGGTAAAACAGGCGTGACCACCAGGCCGGTTTCACAAAAGATGACCAGAAACACGATCAAGTAAGTCCAGATGCCGAAACTCGCGATCAGCACCGGCAGATGCTTATCCAGATGAATGAAGAAATCAAAAAAATACAAGACGAGATCCATTTTTTTCCCCGCAGGCGGCATATTTAAAATCCCCTGCCCGCACAATCGTCAGTCATATATCGGTCTGGAAGGTCAGGTGTCAACATGAAAAAATTAAACACTGATGTTTTTAACATCCACTCTTCGTGTGCCTTCCCTGGTGCAGCCAAAAACAAATAAAAAATATAAGGAGAATGCAACATGAGAACTAAACAGGACTTTATCAATGGCTTACAAAAAATGAAGCGCAACATCTATTTTAACGGCCAGCTTATCGACCGTACCGACGAGGCGCAGATGCGTTGTCTCAACACGATCGGTACGACGTATGATGAAGCCGAAAGGCCGGAAAACCAGGAACTGATGACTGCTGTTTCCCATATCACAGGTGAACGTATCAACAGGTTCACCCACATTCATCAGGACGTGCGGGACCTGCATCTGAAGCAGGATATGACCAGGATGCTGTGCCAGAAAGTGGGTGGCTGTATTCAGCGCTGCATGGGCACCGACGCGACCAATGCCATCTATAACGTTTCCTATGAGGCGGACAGAGCCAATAACGGCGCTACCGAATACCATGAAAACTTCAAAAAATGGCTGACGCGCTTCCAGCAGGAAGATCTGGTCGCCTGCTGCGCGCAGACGGACGTGAAAGGCGACCGGTTGCTTCGCCCCGCGGATCAGCCCAATCCCGGCTCGTATGTGTATATCAAAGAACGACTAAAAGACGGCATTGTCGTGGAAGGCTGTAAATTGCACATCTCCGAGGCGTCCGTCTCCGACGAGGTGCTGGTGGTGCCGACGCGGGCCCTGCGTGAAAAAGACAAAGACTACGCGGTGGCTTTCGCCGTGCCGGGCGACTGGGACGGGCTCAAGCAGGTCGTAACCGTTCATTCACTGCGTGAGCGCGAACATTTTAAACGCGGGTTCATGGAGGGTTCGACGGATTCGTATATGATTTTTGAAAATTGTTTTGTTCCCTGGGAAAGAGTTTTTCTGGCCGGCGAGTACCAGCACGGCGGCATTCTGGCCCTGTTATTCGCTTTGTTCCACCGTCATTCATACTCCGGCTGCAAGCCGGCCATCGGCGACATCATTCTCGGGATGGCCGCACTGGCGGCCGAGTGTAACAATATCCACAAAGCCGAGCATGTGCGGGAAAAACTTGCCGAAATCATTATGGTCACGGAGCTGGGCTATGCAGCAGGTTATACGGCATCCGACCTTGGCGGGCCGAAAGTCTTCATGCCCGGCAAGGGGTTCGTTCCGTACGGCCCCGGCTCCTACATTCCTCATTCGATTTACTGTAATGTAGGCAGGTGTCTGTCCGGCGAGGCGGTCTGGCGTGAATCGGAAATCCTCTGCGATATTTCCGGCGGCATCACGGCCACTTTCCCGTATGAAAAAGATTTTCTCAATCCGGAAATCGGCGAGCTGCTGTTGAAATATACGAAACGCAACCCGAATATGTCCTCCGAGGATCAGGCTCAGTTCTGGAGGTATCTGGGCGATAAACTGTGTTCAGCGACCGGCGGCATCCGTAACATTGGTGCCTACCATGGCGGCGGTTCGCCGATCATGGAGCAGATCGCCATCACAACCCAGTACGACATTGAATCACGCAAAAAACTGGTGAAATACATCGCCGGCATGAGCGGCGGCGACCGTGAGGCTCTGGCCGGCTCTATCGGCAAATAGCCCGGAATGCATCCGGTCCGGGGCGGCGCTTCACGCGCCGTCCCGGGCTATAGGCAATAATAGGTCATCAAAGAAACAGGAATGACGAGGTGCGGGAGGGCCTTTTGCGGGGTGTCCTCGAAACCGAGTTTTTCCAGCCAATCATGCAGATGCCGATCTTCGGCGCTGATGCTTATCTGCACGCGAAACAGTTTCATTTGCCTCGCCTCCGACAGGGCGTGCCTGACCAGTGCCGAGCCCAACCCCCTGTGTTGCTCAGACGGTAAAACCGCCAGCTTATCCAGGCGGCAGACCTCGTCACTGATAGTCTCCACTCCGACGCAGCCGCACGGCCGTCCTTCGTCTTCCAGAATGTAGAAGGAGATGCCCCGGTTCATTTCCTGTAAAAGACGTTCCGGAGAGCAGTTGGACGGGTGGGCGGGGTTGCTTTGTGCGTTGATGCCGGCGCGCCAGGCCTCGTCTTCAAAAGCTTTGCTGATTATCGAAGCAAGTGGCGTGATGTCGCTTGTTTCCGCCTTTCGTATTTCGAAACCCATTTTGACCTTCATTGTACGCGGCCGGCCTGTGCCGGCTCCGGCTCATTTGGGTTTTTTGACGCAGAATTTTTTGCCGTCATATACCCAGCCGTTTTGTTCATCGCAGCGCACGCAAGTGTCGACACTCTCGTACTTTGCATAACGCCAGCCGCTCTTTTCATCGCAAAACACACAGCTTTCACGGCCGTTGTATTTGGCGATCTTCCAGCCGTAATTCGTGTTACATGCCGCCGTGCCTTTGACAATCGGCCCTGTCAGGGCGGGTATCACGCCGGCGGTTTGGGCGGCGCTGATCGTCAAAGTGCAAAAGACAAACAAAACCGAAAATAAAGCAACAAAAATTCTGTTCATTTCCATTCCTCCCGGAACCGGAGACTGTTTGGTGAGCCTGATTTTATGGAAGTATAGAAGCATCAGCTTCGCCTGTCAATGAAAATAGCCCCCGCCGCCTTGGTTGTTGACAGGCGGACGATTGTCGGATAAGAGGCGGCACCGGTCGCATGGGGTCGTGGTGGCCGGCAGGGGCGCGACCTCGGCTTGGCCGCCCGGGAGAGGGCAATTTGAACAAACAACTGCTTAAAGAAATTGAAAAACGCCGCACGTTCGGGATCATCAGTCATCCCGATGCAGGCAAGACGACACTTACGGAAAAGCTCCTGCTTTTTGGCGGAGCGATTCAGATGGCAGGCGCGGTCAAGGCCCGCAAGGCATCCCGCCATGCTCTTTCGGACTGGATGGCCATTGAAAAGCAGCGCGGCATTTCCGTGACCTCATCGGTCATGAAATTTGAATATGCGGACTGTGAGATCAATCTGCTCGACACGCCCG
>CAYWRV010000173.1:0-4314 GCA_964460865.1 uncultured Smithella sp.
TTTAAAAGACCGTTGACAAGAATAGGAATATTAATTTTGATATATTAATTATTCCTTTAAATAAAATGACAAAATAAGGAATCAATTGACTACATGCCAATGACTTGATATGCTTCCCCTATGTTTGAAAAAAGAAAAATATCTAATAAATTCTGCCTTTCAGAGGACATTGTCCTTTATCCCGGCGATTGTTTAAATCTTTTAAAAACTATCCCTTCGGGAGCGTTAAAACTCGTTGTTACATCACCACCATACAACATAGGTAAAGAATATGAAAAGCGGCTCAAATTGGAATCATACATTGAGCAGCAATCAGAGGTTATTCATGAATGCGTCAGATGTCTTTCACCGCATGGAAGCATTTGCTGGCAGGTTGGAAATTACGTTGACAATGGTGCCATTATTCCTCTTGATACAATTCTTTATCCCATTTTTTCTGGCTTGGGCCTTAAAATGAGAAATCGTATTATATGGCATTTTGAACATGGGCTTCACTGCTCTAAAAGATTTTCCGGGCGGTACGAGACGATAATATGGTTCACAAAATCTGATAAATATACATTTAATCTGGATCCAATTAGGGTACCACAGAAGTACCCCGGTAAAAAATATTTCAAAGGTCCTAAGGCTGGGCAATATTCATGTAATCCTTTGGGGAAAAATCCCGGGGATTTATGGGTTATTCCAAATGTTAAAAGCAACCACGTAGAAAAAACAGATCATCCTTGTCAGTTTCCCGTTGAGCTTATCGAAAGGCTTGTGCTGTCCATGACGGTTGAAGGTGATTGGGTTTTTGATCCATTTTTAGGCACCGGCACATCAATAATAGCAGCCATACGGCATAAGCGGCGCGGTGCCGGTGCCGAAATGAGCAAAAAATATATAGACCTCGCAAAACAAAGAATCAATCAAGAACTTGATGGAACACTTAAAACGCGGCCAATGGATAAACCAATTTATGATCCTGTAAAAGCAGGAAATAGCTTAATAATAGCACCGTGGTCAAAAAAATCCGAAAATAATCAATTGCGGTTATTGGAAAGACAAGCGAGATATCACGTGAAATGAACATTGTAGAGACTTACTCACATCTGAATGGTTTGGAATTCTTGTTAGTGCATAAGCCTGATCTGTGGAATGAAATTCAAACGGTCATTTCACGTGTACAAGCAGATAACTGCAAAACAAAAATATCTAAAGAAAAAACCATGAAGGGTAGGTTGCTTTATAGCCCCATTGAAATGAATAAAGCCTTTTCTGCATTACTTCACAAAAACCAATGGAAAGAAAGCAGGGTCAGTTATTGGGTTACGAAGAACGAAAAATTGATAAGAAAAACCCTTACCATGCATGCTGCTGAGCAAAAGAAAGAAATTGAAGCTGCCGGCGAGGTACCCATTTTCAGTTACAATCAAACAGACTTTGTTAAAGATCGTGTCGCCGTAGAAGTGCAATTCGGAAAATATTCATTCGTTGCTTACGATCTTTTCGTCAAACACTTGGCCTTCTATATCGGCGACCACATAGATGTCGGCATTGAAATATTACCAATGAAATTACTTCAAGCTCAAATGAGTTCTGGCGTTGCCTATTATGAAGGTGAACTTTATAACGTGGTTCGGCAAGGCAGGGGCGTTCCTGCAGTGCCATTGGTAATCATTGGCATAGCACCTTAAAATATCAGAGAACAAATCGCTAAAACGGATCACAGGCCGCTGGCCTGCTCCGGGTGAGCTTTTCGCTTATATGAAAATGCTTGCAACCAGCAGGATATTTTCATCTTTCGTTGTGCCCGCACCGGGCACGGGGGTTAGCTACAAATTAAGGTAGCGTCAAGAATCTTTCGCACTTTTGTTTTAGTACCCCAAAACAATCCGGTAGTCGGTAAGCCAAACGCTCCGGGAATCCTTAAAACTCCTTTCATAAATGATGACACACCGGGCGAGTAGGAGCGGCAGACAATGGCGATGCTCATCTGAAACGGCAGGTCATGGGCAGGGAGGTTGTCGTTGCGGTCACCGACGGCAAACTGGATTTTGGGCCCTGTGAACAGATTTTCTACGGCGAGTTCGACGGAGGCAGAAAAAAGAGGGTTTTAGTAAAGATAATCGGAGATTAAAAAGCTTGAAGAATCATGTGAAAACCGGGTGATGGGCTATCCTTTGGCGAAAATGAGTTTTTGGTATTTTACGCCAGTCCGTCGCGCCTGAGTTCAAATATCTCTTTTATACGGCTTTTCTAGTCCCAGGAAAAAACCAAACGGCCAAAGTAGGTGGTGTCCATATCTTCCCTACCCTGTGCCGCAGGCCTCACATAATCATTGGTCATGCCCAATTGTAATTTCCACAGATTAGATGCGACCAGAGGGATTTCAAAGAAGCTTTCATGATAAATCCGGTAATCCCGGAGAGTCTCGACGCTCGGCGTATATGTTATTTCATTGACAACACGCCAGCTATTTTTAAAACGGTACATATGCGAAAGCCCCAGATCGAGTCCGACGATTGACTTCGACCCCTCATCTCTGATGGAGTCATGCCGGTACATCAAACCCGTTCTGGCGCGCAGTGTATGATTAGGTTTTTTTAGAAAATAGTACCCGAAGCCGGTCGCCGCCGTGGTCCGCAAATCCACTTTTCTGACCCGGTCGTGTTCCAGTTCGAGACGTGCATACCAGGAATATCTCTCGCGAAAATAAGTTTCGAAGTCGATACCTCCGGCGATATAGTTGTCACTATCCACTCCATCATCTCTGGCAATCGAGGTGCGCATGCTGAAAACAAGGCGGTCATCCGGCCCCTGCATTGTTGCAGAGGCTTTGCCGCCGGCGCTGAACCGCTCGGAGTTACCGGTTTTACCCGCTACATCAATCCCCACCTCATAGTGCCAATGGCGCCCAAACGGGTCGCGCGCTCCTTCCGGCCAGGCATTTTCCGGCGGGTCATCGCTTAAGTATTCTCCCCCATCGGGCAGGGAAATCCGTACATGGTCTTTTGTGAGATTCAGTTTTCCGAAAACTTTTTGTTTGTCGGAAAAATAGAAATTCAAATCACCTTCGGTACTCAAGGAGACTATTTGAGACAGATCAACGGTAATTACACCCGCAAAATCTGTTTTGACTGTGACGGCATTGCCATCTATTTTAGTGACTGTACCGATAATTTTTGAACCGTTATCCATTTCAATGACGTCGGCACGGGCGAAAACAGATGGAACATGCATTAAGATACCGATACAAACTAAAGCGGTTAACAATTTTTTCATAAACAATCTCCCATAAGATAATTCCTGCCCGCCGGAAAATATTTTCCGGATCATCCCTCAAGGGATGAGACTCTCCGGAGGCTGCACTAAAGGCTTTATGGCGTTAGCTGGCTGGTTGTGAAGATATGTAAAAGATATTATCCGGCATTTGCTTTGGCAATTTTGTTTTTCAAAGACAATATTTTTTTAAAGCGCGAGAGTCATCAGGGGATAATCTCCCGCTGGATATCGATGCCCCGGCTTTTTAATGACGGCGCTTGTAGGCACGATAAAGCATCTGCGTCAACATTTTTATACAAAAGAGGCAAAAGAGCAGAAAATATCACGGATAGTTTTTTGTGACGGTTTGCCCAAAACATTTTTTTCAGGCAGGCCGCTGTTTTGCCCACAATCTTTTTAGGCGCAATGAATTGCTGACGACAGATACGGAACTTAGTGCCATGGCGGCTGCCGCAAACGCCGGGTTCAGTAAAATGCCGAAAAACGGATAAAGCACTCCCGCCGCGATGGGAATGCCGATAATATTGTAGATAAAGGCCCAGAAAAGATTCTGTTTGATGACCTTCATCGTCAAAGCCGAAAGAGAGATCGCCTCGGGAACGGCTGTAAGATCGTCGCGAACAAGTGTCACCTCCGAAGCTTCGATTGCCGTGTCCGTGCCTGTGCCGATGGCAATCCCTACGTCGGCTGCCGCCAGCGCCGGTGCGTCGTTGATACCATCGCCCACCATCGCGACCACCTCGCCTTTTGCCTGCAGCTTGCGGACCTCGTCTGCTTTATGACCGGGCAGGACCTGCGCCATAACCTGGCTTATTCCCAGACCGGCGGCCACACTGCTGGCTGTTCCCTGATTGTCGCCGGTGATCATGGCAACTTTCAGCCCTCTGTCTTTCAGTTTTTCCAAAGCTGGCAGTGCCGAATCCCTGGCCACATCCGCCAGCGCGATAAATCCGATGGCCGTTTTGCCACTGGCAATATAAACGATTGTATTTCCATCCTGCGCCTTTGCCTCCGCCTGCTGCCTGAGCGCATGGGTCGCGACAAACTCAT
>CAYWRV010000174.1:0-4310 GCA_964460865.1 uncultured Smithella sp.
ACACGAAAGGCAATTCATTTGAAAACCAAAACCATCTATCTTCAGGACATCAGACCGGGAGACAAAATCGCCTCCTCTTTTTTAGTCGCAGAAAAGAACATGGCCTTTTCACAAAAGGGCTCGCCCTACCTAAATGTGAGGCTCAAAGACAAAACGGGCGAAGTGGATGCCAAAGTCTGGGACAGGGTGGACGAACTCGACCGGGCATTTAAAAAAGGCGATATTATTTTCATGGAAGGGCGGGTGCAAAGCTACCGCAACGCCCTGCAGGTATCGATCCTTTCCGCCCGACCGTGCGATCTCGAAAGTGTTGACCCGTCTGATTATCTGCCGGCCAGCACTTTGGATACGGACACCATGTTCGCGGAACTTACCACCTTTATCGATACCGTCAAACTGGAGCCGGCCAGAAAGTTGCTGGACGCTTTTTTCCACGATGAAAAAACAGCCACGCTGTTTAGGCGTGCGCCTGCCGCCAAGGGCTTTCACCACGGCTATCTGGGCGGCCTGTTGGAGCACACCCTGTCGGTCGTCAAACTGCTGGACCGGATGGCCGCTCATTATCCCGAGCTCGACCGCGACCTTCTCATCGCCGGCGGCATGCTGCACGACATCGGCAAAATCCACGAGCTGACCTATGACAACATGATTGCCTACAGCGACGAAGGCAGGCTGGTCGGACATCTGGTCATCGGCGTGGAAATGCTCGACGAGAAAATCGCCTCAATCGAGGACTTTCCGGCGCGCCTCGCGCTCGATCTGCGCCACATCATACTCAGCCACCACGGCGAGTTTGAATACGGCTCGCCGAAACGCCCGAAAACCATGGAAGCGCTGGTCGTCCATTTCATGGATGATCTCGATGCCAAACTGAACGCGTTTAAGTCTTTTGTCGCCGCCGACGCCGCGAACACCGATTCCGAGTGGACCTCCTACAACCGCTTTTTCGAGCGCTATCTCTACAAAGGAAGAAGGGGAGAAACGACAGGCTGACTCACAGGACTGCCGGCGGGGGCAAATGCGGCAATGTGGTGCGCCACTAACTGTTATAGCTTCTTCACCACGGACTTGAGCCCGTAGCCTTTTTATCCCCATCCGTCATTTAGCACTACGGCCGGCCTGTTCAAGAGTGTTACGTAGTTGCTGCGACAGCTCGGTCATCACAAACGGCTTTTGCATAAAGCTGATCCGGCCGCCCTTTTCGATGATTTCCTGTGCCGCTCCGTCAATGCTGTAACCACTGGAAAGTATAACCGCGACCTGCGGATTGATTTCCCTGATGGCGTCAATGGCCGCGCCGCCGCTCAAACCGGGCATGATCATGTCCATGATGACCAGATCGATTTCCTCATGCCCCGAGCGGTAAATATCTATCGCCTCATCGCCGCTTCGGGCGGTAATCAGGCGATACCCCAAAGCTTTGACCATCTCGCCGACCACATTCCGGATGCTTTCTTCATCATCCACCAGCAGGATGGTTTCACCGCCGCGCACCAGATCTTTTTCCCCTTCAGGCAGCCGCGCCGGCTCTACCTGTGATCCCGGCAGATAAATAGTGAAGAGAGCTCCCTTGCCCGGCTCGCTTTGGACATTGATCGCCCCTTTGTGCCCCTTGACGATCCCGTAAACGGAGGCCAGCCCGAGCCCTGTTCCCCGCACGGATCCCTTTTCTCTGGTTGTAAAAAAAGGCTCAAACAGACGCTCACGCGTGCTTTCATCCATCCCCACGCCCGTATCTCTGACCGCGAGCTTCACATACCGGCCTGCCTCGATATCCATGCCGCCAACCTCGGAGGGCTCCAGCGTGACATTTGCGCTTGTTACAAAAACCTCACCTCCGCCCGGCATGGCATGGCCCGCGTTTACCAGAAGGTTCAAAAGCACCTGTTCGAGCTGGGCGCGATCCGCCTCCACACTCCACAGATCATCGGCGAGATCAAGCTCGATGGATATCTCTTTTTTCGTCCGCCCGAACATATCGGCGGCCTGACGGACAATATCGTTTACATTGACCGCCCTGATCTCATAGCGCCCGCCGCGCGCGTAACCCAGCAGCTGGCGCGTCAGATCGGAGCCGCTGCGCACCAGCGCTTGGATGGCCTGGAGCTGCGTGTAATGAGAGCGAAAGATTTCCGTGTCCAGAAGCATCAAAGACACATAGCCCTGAATACCCATAAGCAGATTGTTGAAATCGTGCGCCACCCCTCCGGCAAGCGTGCCGATGGCCTCCATTTTGCGGGCCTGCGCCAGCTCGTCGCGGAGAGTCTGCTGCTGTTGCTCCATCTCCTTGCGCCCCGTAATGTCCCGGCCGATATTGCGAAACCCCACCGGTTCCCCCCGGGCGTCGCGCACCAGCGTGACAATCGACTCAATTTTTTTGACGGTTCCGTCTTTGCAACGAAGGGCGGTTTCGTACATTCTCGCCTCTCCGCCGCTTGCGTACAACTCATGAAAGACCTCGAAGACCTGCCGTGCATCCAACTGTGTGGCATGGCGCTCGCGATGCCGAAGCCTCATATACTCGCGCCGGGAATAACCCAGCGTCCGGTGCGACGCCTCGTTACAGAAAATGCAGCGGCCGCGCAGATCGAACTCCGCGCAGGAATCCTCGATACTTTCCATGAAATCCCGATAGCGCTCGAGGTCACGCTCCATCTGTCTGCGCTCGGTCACATCACGTCCGATACTGCTGAAGCCGACGACCTTGCCCTTCTCGTCACGGATCAGCGAAAGCGACGTCTCGACTGATTTCACCTGGCCGTTTTTGCAAAGCACATTGGCCACCACGACCTTCACGGGCAAATTGCGCTCATAGAGCTCATGCACCGCATGAAAAACTTTATCCGCCTCCTCGCGGTCGGGGTAGCGTTCGTGATGGCGGAACTTCAGGAGCGTTTCCATGGGAAAACCGAACAGGCGCACCGCCGCCTCATTGCAGAAGGTGCACCTGCCCTGCAGGTCATATTCAGCGCAGACATCACCAACATTTTCAAAAAAATCACGATACCTCTCGCGCTCACGCTCGAATAATTTACGCTCGGTTATGTCACGGGCAATGCCGCGATAGCCGGACGGCTTACCGTCGGCATCGTGAATAAGCGTCACGGAAGTCTCGAGGTCCCTGACCTGCCCGTCGGCACGGACAATCTTGAACTCCAGAATTTTGAAGGGGATCTCTTTGCGGTAAATGTCAGCGTACATCCTGAAAACCTGCCGCGCCGATTCACGACTCTCATGCCGTTTCCACCGGTCAAGCTTAAGAAAATCCTCACGGGAATAACCGAAAAGGCGCGGGAGAATGTCGTTACAGAAAATCACATTTCCCTCGAGGTCAAATTCATAGCAGGCATCGTTGATGTTATCGACAAAGGCTCGATAGCGCCGGTTTTCTTCCTCTATTTTTTTTCGTAGCGTCGCATCACGCGAAATACATCGGAAGCCGACCGGCTCCCCTTTTTCATCCAGGGCAAGCGTCAAACTGTATTCCAGTGCCCTGGTCCGGCCGTCCTTACACACGATGTTTGCATAAAGCTCCTGTCCGGAGGTGCGTTTATCATAGACCTCGCGGAAAACCGCCAGCGCCTGGTCCGCCTCTTCGCGTGACGGCAGGCGATCGCGGTGACGCCTTTGCATATATTCTTCGCGCGTACAGCCTACCTGCGCCGCAATCGACTCGTTACAATAGACACACCGCCCCTGGAGATCATACTCCGCGAAACCTTCAACCGCGTCCTCCACAAAGCCGCGGTAGCGTTGTGCGCTTTGGCGCAGGTGGTTGCTTTCGTCCCGCAGCCGCTCGTTTTCGCGCCTGAGCCGCTTGATTTCTTCTTCAAAAGGATTATCTGTGTCTTTCATGGTTTTTTCGTTATGCCGCATAATTTTGTAAAATTAGAAATTTTCCCGGGCAAATAATTGTGCGCTGCCCGGTATTCCGACTAAAGTCGCCACCTGATTCCGATTCATTTCGCCCCCCCTTGACCGGTACCAGGACTCTGGATACATCACGGCCGGACCGCCAAATGGCGGCGCCAAAAGCCCGGGAGGATCGCGAATGAAAGTATCCGGCTGCCTGTCAGGCCATGTTATTTCTCATTTCAGGTTTTGCAGGTAATTCATCCGCTTCCCGCGGCGCGGATGCTGCTGCAATGTACTTGTCGGCTTATCCGGAAAATTGTTTAGCAGAATTACTTCATCCGGGCAAAGCATTTCACATTGTCGCTAAATATTACGCCATAATTTTTACTTTTTGCTTTTATTTATTACTCCGGCAATTAAAGATGTTAATATCAGGCGGCATAGGCAACTTTCGG
>CAYWRV010000175.1:0-4285 GCA_964460865.1 uncultured Smithella sp.
GATACAGGGATACATGTTTTTGCCGAACCCATAGCGCGGGGAGGCAAGCATCTGAAGATACTCGGAGGTGATGTCCATGACCCGGATAGTCAGGCCGATTTGCGAGGCGGAGGCCTCGGCACGGGTGGCATCGAAAAAAGGGCTCGTCATGGACAGGCCCATCACATCGATATTTTGTTTTTGTACAAGCCGGACAGCAAGGATGCTGTCGAGCCCTCCTGAAAAAAGAGCTATCGCTTTGGTCATACTTGAAAAAGAACCTTTATGTCTTGACCGCCCTGTGAGTAAAACACAGGGTGGAAGGTGGGTGAAAAATAAAAAATCCGTCAGGAACATTGCGGGATTGTCTGTTTGAAAAAGCTGCGGCAGCACAGGCGCCGCGTCGTCAGTATTTTACGACTTGTGCCTCCCAGGTTTCCTGTAAAAGACCGCGCAGTTCATTATTGAGGTCGAAATTTATGATATAGATGTTTTTGTCCGCCTCAATTTTCGTGCCTCTGAATCCGAAGTGGTAAGGCCCCTGATTTTTGTCCGTTCCTGAAAAACCGAAATAGCCGGTGTCGAACACTACATTCAGTCCCTTGAGAATCTTTTCCAGGTTGACGGAAGGCTCGTCATCGTCGGAGATGAAGATCAGGCGGTCGCCCGCCTTTTGAAGAATTTCGGTGAATTCTTCCGGCAAAGAACGCGTGAATATAAGGGTTCTGTGGTCGCCTGTGCTTACTGAGATATCCGCTTTTATGGAAAGATTGAAGCCGTCTTCGTCGATGTTGAAAATGCGGACATCCGTATCCCTTTGTGCCTGAAGGTCAAGATAGTTGACAAGCGCCCAGGCGAATTCTCCGCAAGGTGAAGAAGGCAAAGATACGGGAGCCGGCAGGGAATATATTTCCTGCGGTTTTTCAACGATGCCTTTCCCCGGTGATAACTCCACTATGGAAAGTGAGCTGGCGGAGGCGTAATCCACAATCGCCCGCGGCATCTGCGGCTCGTTCTCACCGACGAAGCGGATTCCCAAAAGATCGCGTGAGACGGAACGGGACGTTTTCTTCGTGATTACCCAGTCAGCCACAATTTCCACATGAGGGGCTTTGCCGGCGACAAGCGGCTTGTGCGCTTTCGATATCGCGTACCCGGGCATATTGTTGAATATTTTCTTGAGCACTACGATAACGTCATCCTGGTCATGGATTTTTATCAGATGATAATTTTTCCAGTATTGGCTGATTAATTTTTTCAACTGAGCGCTTGAGCGGCTGCCCGTATCCAGAAACACCGTCGATTGTGCGTCAAGCTGGATCACCGGTATCGCGGCGCAGTCGATGGTGAGCTGCTCAGTGTCGGAAACAGGTAAATAGTAATTTCCGCTGGTCATCATGATGCCGTTCATTTTAGTGATGATTTGTTTGATGACGGCCAGGCGTGCGGCAGGGGACAACTCAATTGTAGCTTTCGTTTCAACCTTGAGCGGTGAAGGAGCCTGTGGTGCGGCCGGCTCCTGTACAGGTAAAACCGCGACGGCGGACCCGATCACGGGAGAGCTTTCCACCGCCAGTGTCCCGGCTGCGGCGGCGGGAAGAATGATCGTGTGCCCCTCATAAATTTTATTCACATCGACAATGCCGGGGTTCAACACCTGCACGGCCCTGACTGCGTCCCAGGCACCGGAGGTGACGCCCATTTCCCGGTAAACGATCCGCAAAAGCGTATCGCCTTTACGGATTTTATAAGCGCGGTCCGAAGCCGGACGGGCGGCGGCCCGGCCTTCGCCGGGAATCTGCGCCGGCAGAATTATGATCTGCCCCTCATAAATTTTGTCGATATCGGTGATTTCCGGGTTGAGTTCACGAGTGAGCCGGTAATAGCGGGGTATGTCTTTTTCCGTGACTCCGGGTATCCTGCGGACGATTGAAGAGAGCATGTCTCCGTGGCGCACCCTGTAGGCGTTCGGGTGTGTTTTTTTCTGTGAAATGGCGGTTTTTCTGAAGGTAAGCTGTGCCGTGTCTTCCCCGGTTGCGAATACCGGGCAGGGAACGGCGAGCATAAATGCCAGAGCCATAAAATACAGGCGGCAGAATTTGCCCTTGATCATCCTTGTCTCCGCTTTAAATAAAATGCATCGCTTCAATTACTTGAAACATAAATAAAAGTCAAACCGGGCATTGGCGAATACCATCCACAGACCGTGATGATATCAAACAGGAAAAGTAAAGCCGCTGGTTTTGCCGTCTTATCTATCATCAAACTTCAGATGACCTTTTTCATCGCCGCAATGGCCACCGCGATCTGGTCATCATCCGGTTCGCGGGTGGTGATCTTCTGCAGCGCCAGTCCCGGCCAGCTCAGAATCCTGATGAATTTAAAACGGCTGTACTTTCCCGTAAAGCGGATGGCTTCGTAGGAAATACCGGCGACAACGGGCAGCAGGAGAATTTTATAAAGCACACGGTGCAGGAAATCCGGACGTCCCAACAGAGAAAACACCAGGATGGAAACAATCATCACAAACAGGATGAAGCTGGTGCCGCAGCGCGGATGGCGTGTGGAATATTTTGAAACATTTTCCACCGTCAGCTCCTGCCCGTCCTCCCAGGCGAAAACCGTTTTATGCTCGGCGCCGTGATACATATACACGCGGCGCATATCACTCAACAACAAAGTGGCGGCCAGAAAACACAGAAACATCCCCAGGCGGACGCATCCTTCCAGGACATTCAAAAGAATCAGACTGTCGATGCAAGATTTTATTTTAGTGAAGAAAAAAGCAGGCACGACGACAAAAAAGAAAATGGAGACGGCAAGGCTGATGACGAGCGAAACGTACATTTCCCAGCCCTGGGGTTTTTTTTCTTCTTCCGACAGAGCCACCTCTGTGGAGAACATCAAAAACTGAATCCCGATGATCATCATTTCAAACAGAGTGATCGTTCCCCGTACAAAGGGCAGGCCCAGCAGCTTGTGGCGTTTCGTCACCGGGATATATTCACGTTCCCTGAACACAATTTCCCCGTCGGCGCGCCTGACCGCAGCTGCAATTTTGGAGCCGCGGCGCATCATCACACCTTCAATCAGGGCCTGACCGCCGGCGATGTCTTCAGGATTTGGTTTGCAACTCATGTTGATTATGTACCGGTCTCCGTGTAATTTTGCGTTTTCTTATAGGATTTACACGGTATTGTCAATTTATCATTTGGCAAATGTTTGTTGCATGTTTGACCGGCGGTGGTATAATGCGCGCCAATCTAAGGAAGCCGTGCAAAGGAGGAGATGTGGCGAATATCGATTCATCAACCGCCGCTTTCGTGAGAGAGTACCAGGAGCGGTTTGAAAAAAAGTTGAGGGAAAGCGAGATTGAAATTATCGGGCACTGGCGGGCGCAGTTGGAAAAAGTCATCGCCTCAAGGCCCGACAGTATCGCCTCGCTGCTCACGCAGGTACAAAAAGTCTCCGAAATGATGTCCAACCGTATCAAGGTGCTCAAGAAGGGTTGAGATGGAAAATATCGCGGATTTTTTGTTTGAAACAGGCATGCTTGCCAAAACGCCGCGCAGCGGCTACCAGTTCCTGGGCAGCGGCCGTGAGACGGTGGCTGAACATATTTTACGGACGGTTTACGTCGGCTACGTTCTTTGCAAAATCAATTCATCGCTTGATGAGCTGCGGGTTCTCAAGATGTGCATTCTTCACGATCTGCCGGAAGCGCGCACGGGTGACATGAACTATGTCAATAAAAAGTACGTTCAGGTTGACGAGGCAAAGGCGGTGAGAGAATTGACACAGAGCGTTTTCTTCGGCGATGATATAAAGCAGGCCATCGACGAGTTCAACGCCAGACAGACGCCGGAGTCGCTTGCGGCGCGCGATGCAGACCAGATTGCGCTCATCCTGCAGCTGAAGGAATATGGCGATCTGGGAAATAAATATTCCGACGAATGGATCAAGTACGCCATGCAGAGGCTGGCGACCGAAGAGGGCAGAAAATTGGCGGGGCGGATTATCCAAACCGATTCATCACACTGGTGGTTTAAGGAAAAAGGCGACTGGTGGATCAACGGAAACAGCAAATAGTTTTTTCAATAGGCGGAAGGCTTTCATGATAAAAAAAATATTTCGGGCGATTTTTGTTTTTTTGACGGCGGCGATCCTTGCCGCGTGTGTGCAGCAGTTCGGCTCAATGGGCTTTATCGGCTCGCCGGTTCTGACCGAACCGGAAGAGCACAAGCATATCTATGAGGCCAAGGAAAAAATTGTTCTGAAGGCCATCGCCGCGGTGCTTGAGGAGAAG